>JAGWPI010000216.1 GCA_028877005.1 Bacteroidota bacterium
AAGCCATTCAGGTAAAAATAGATCTCATGACTGGTTTTTCTTTTCTTGTTATAATACAGAACAAGCTAATACTTTGTTAGAAGTAAATGCATCACAACGTGATAAAGATTTTATTTTAGCTGTAAACTGGAAAAAGTTAGAAGAATATGCCAAGCAAGGAAAAGGTAAAATTGAAGCAGTTCAATATGCACACAATGTGTATGATGAGAACAAACATATGGCCACTTCTACCATTGAAAATAAAGTATTGGTGTTAGATGCTAAAGATTTGAAAGATGTTTGTTATTTTATTCCTTGCCCCAAATCGCCGCATGGATGTGATGTAGATCCAACTGGCGAATATATTGTTGGTAGCGGAAAATTAGCAGCGTTAATTCCTGTTTTTAGTTTTGATAAAATTCAGCAAGCAATTGCTAATAAAAAATTTATTGGAGAATATGATGGCATTCCTGTAATTGAATATGAAGCAGCATTATATGGTGAAGTAAAAAAACCTGGCTTAGGACCATTACATACTGAGTTTGATGGTAGAGGTAATGCTATTACCACTATGTTTGTTTCTTCTGAAATTGTGAAATGGAATATTAAAAATTTAAACGTAATTGATCGCCAATCTACTTACTATTCACCAGGTCATTTGTGTATTCCAGGTGGTGATACTAAAAAGCCAAATGGTAAATATGTAATTGTATATAATAAAATTACTAAGGATAGGTATTTACCTACGGGTCCTGAATTAGCACAAGCTGCACAATTATTTGATATTAGCGGTGATAAAATGAAGCTATTACTCGATTTCCCTACAGTTGGTGAGCCGCACTATGCACAAGCCGTGGCAGCTTCATTAATTAAAGATAAATCAGTGAAATATTTTGATATTAATAAAAACCAAAATCCTTATGTCACAAAAGGAGAGGCAGAATCTAAAGTGGTAAGAAATGGTAAAAGGGTAGATATATATATTACACAAATTCGTTCTCATTTCTCACCCGATAATATTGAAGGTATTAAAGTAGGCGATGATGTGTATTGGCATGTTACCAATTTGGAACAGGATTGGGATATACCGCATGGTTTTGCAATAAAAGGTGCACCTGAAAATGCTGAATTATTGGTAATGCCTGGAGAAACACAAACCTATAAATGGAAGCCTACTGCTACAGGTATTTATCCATTTTATTGTACTGATTTTTGTAGTGCACTTCATCAGGAAATGCAGGGGTATGTTCGAGTATCACCTACCAATAGTAATTTGGCTCTAAATTTTAGTACAGGTAAAAATTTACCTGATCCCAAAACGGCTCCACCACTGCTTGATAAATAATAAATACTTTCTATGCTAAAGTTACTACCGGAATCGGGATAGATTCCGGTAGTTTAAAACTAAATAATAATACTAATGGCAAATAATATATATATATCTAGATTAAATCGGATTCTTTTGGTAATTGGTGGTATAGCCTTGCTAATTGTTGTTAAAGTGCCCATGTGGCGTATTGATTTATCTGCACCACAATATCCTGAAGGCTTAAGTATGTTTATTTATCCTAATCGTTTAGGGGGTAATATTGAGATTATTAATGGCTTGAATCATTATATTGGAATGAAGCATTTGCATACAGAAGACTTTTTTGAATTTTCTATTTTACCTATTATTATTATTCTATTTTCTACTCTATTTTTTTTGGTTGCTTATATAGGGAAAAGGTGGATGGTACAAGCTTTGTTTATCTTGTTTATTTTGTTTGGTATAATTGCTATGGTAGATTTTTGGCGATGGGAATATAACTATGGTCATAATCTTAATCCCGAAGCGCCAATAATAGTTCCGGGTATGGCTTATCAACCTCCATTAATTGGGTTTAAACAATTATTAAACTTTGGTGCCTACTCTATACCAGCACTGGGTGGATGGATTTTTATTACTGTTGGATTATTGTTGCTATTAATTAATATAAAAGAATGGCTCATCCTTAAAAAAATGCGGAAAATACTTCAGCAATCTGTAACTGTACTGGTAGCCATAATATCAATTTTTTTTTATTCCTGTAATGTAAAACCAATACCGCTAATTGTTGGTAATGATATTTGTAGTTATTGTAAAATGCCATACAGCGATATACGATATGGCGCTGAACTAATTACCAAAAGGGGAAAAATATATAAGTTTGATGATGTACATTGTATGATTGCTTTTTTCAATGATCATACTAATGAAACAAAAAATGCAAAAGTTTTTTTTGTCAATTTTGAAAATAATGCTGATTTGATTCCGCTTAAAAATACTTTTTTAATTAAAAGCAATCAACTACATAGCCCTATGAATGGTAATATTGCTGCTTTTAATACAAGTACAAATGCTCTGCAGAAAGCCGAAAAATATGCAGGAACTATAGTAGAATGGAATGATTTACAAATATCAACTAAACCTTAATTTTAAAAATTCACTTGTTTTATAGTTAATCATGTTGAATAAATTTATAAAAATATATATTTATATTATATGTGTATTGTGTGTATTTGTTACACCAGTTAAAGCTACAAAAATTTACGTTGGAAAGGCTAAATTATATTCATCAATTCAGCAAGCAATTAATGCAGCCAGAACTGGAGACACTGTTATAGTTTTAACGGGCGTGTACAAAGAAAAAAATATTTCCATTAATAAATCCATTTATTTAATTGGTGAAAAAAATCCAATTATAGATGGTGAGCATACGTATCAAATTATTTCAGTAAAAGCAAATAATGTTACTATTAAAGGCTTTAAATTAATACACTCCGGTATTTCCAGCTTAATTGATATTGCCGGAATTAAAGTGTATGATGTAAAAAATATAACTATAGAAGATAATATATTGGAAGATACATTTTTTGGAATTTATTTACAGGGTGCAACCAGTTGTACCATAAAAAATAATCAACTAACTGCTTATAATAAAACCGATCAACAAAGTGCTAATGGTATACATTGCTGGAAATGTGATAGTTTAAATATTATTGGGAATTTTGTTACCGGACACAGGGATGGTATTTATTTCGAGTTTGTAACCAACTCACTCATTTGGCGTAACCAATCCATTAAAAATTCAAGGTATGGTTTGCATTTTATGTTTTCTCATAATGATGCTTATATTGCTAATGTATTTCAAAATAATAGTGCAGGTGTTTCAGTAATGTTTACACATGGAGTTACCATGTTAAATAATGTTTTTGAAGATAATTGGGGTGATGGTAGTTATGGTATTTTTTTAAAAGAAATTACCGACAGCCATATATTCGGTAATACTTTTTTAAGGAATACAACTGCTATTTTTTTTGAGGGAGCAACTCGTATAGTAGTTGAAAAAAATATTTTTATTAAGAATGGATGGGCAATAAAAATTCAGGCAAATAGTATAGAGAATACTATTACACATAATAATTTCTTTGCTAATAGTTTTGATGTAGCAACGAATGGCTCTTTGGTTGAAAACACATTTAACAAAAATTATTGGGATAAATATGAAGGATTTGATTTAAATAAAGATGGTTTTGGAGATGTTCCTTATCATCCTGTAAGTATGTTTTCAATGATAGTCGCAGAAAATCCAACTGCGATGATTTTATTCAGAAGTTTTATTGCCACACTATTTGATAAAACTGAAAAAATATTGCCTAGCTTAACACCAGAAAATTTAGTAGATAAATTTCCATTCATGAAACCTTTAAGTTTATGATTAGTGTAACGAATGTTAACAAAAAATTTGGTCGTTTAAATGTTTTAAATAATATTTCAGTAACCTGTAAAAAAGGTGAGTGTATTGCATTAATAGGTCCTAATGGTAGTGGTAAAACAACTTTAGTAAAAAGTATTTTAGGTATGGTTGTACCCGATAGTGGTTTTATAACTTTTAACGGTCGCAATATTCTTCACGATTGGGGGTATAGAAGAAATATTGGCTTTATGCCACAAATTGGTCGATATCCTGAGAATATGACTATTGGGCATGTATTTGCTATGATGAAAGACGTTAGAAAAAAATCGCATTTTGGTTTAATGGATGAGACGCTTTTTTATGCCTTTAATTTACCCGACTTAATGAATAAAAGAATGCGAACACTTTCTGGAGGAACTATGCAAAGAGTTAGTGCAGCTTTGGCTTTCCTGTTTAATCCCGATGTACTAATTTTAGATGAACCTACTGCCGGCTTAGATCCTTTGGCATCTGAAATTTTGAAAGATAAAATTTTAAAAGAAAAGCAACAAGGAAAATTAATCATAATTACCTCACATATTTTAAGTGAGTTAGACGACTTGGTAACAGAAATTATTTATATGCAGGATGGTAATCTTTTATTTCATAAATCTATGGAGCATCTGCAAAACGATACCGGCGAAAAGAAATTGTCTAAAGCCATTGCTACAGTAATGCGCAATTTATCATAAATAAAGAAACAATAATCATGACTAAAATTATTAAATATGTTATTGAAGATATTTTTCGCAACAAAATTGTAATAGCCTATACGTTTTTTTTATTAG
>JAGWPI010000217.1 GCA_028877005.1 Bacteroidota bacterium
AAAAAATTGAAGAACTGATTAAAAACTTATAGGTCATTAAACCAATAGTCTAAAACTTAGTCTTTATACCATGATGTTAAGAAGTGAAACGATATTGCAGGAATTGAAAGAACATTCTCCCGGTCTTATTCAAATTTCTAATGAGCGGGTATATACTGTTCCTCCTTTATATTTTGAACAGTTTTATCACCAATTATTTACTAAAATACAGGCAATGGAAGAGGAGATACAGTTGCCTGCCCCTCGTAATCCTTACAAAGTACCTGAAGGCTATTTTCAATCCCTTTCAAAAGAGGTATTCAACAAAATATCTCAACTAAGTAACATGCCAACACAAAGTGTTTGGGAAGAGTTAGAAGAAATAGCGCCAGCGCTCAATCAAATTTCTAAAAAGCCTGTATATAGAATTCCTCAAAATTATTTTGAAAAAATACAATATATACCCAACACACAAACTAGTAGTAAAGCAAAATCTAAAGTCATTAGTTTTAGTGTTACTAGAAAATGGATTACCTATGCAGCAGCGGCTATAATGGCCGGTGTTTTGGTAACCGGCGCTTTGTGGAACAATGCTAGTTTAACCAACTCAACCACCGGTTTTAGTTTAAATAAAGAGATTACCAATGTAAGTGATGAAGCTATTCAAAATTACCTAAATAATGATGTAACAGCTGCTCAAAATATAAATGATACATCGGGCATTGATTCAAATGCCAGTTCTCCTGATTTGCAACAAGATTTACAAGGAATTAGTGATGAAGAATTAAGCAGTTATTTACAATCAATGGATGAAAGTACCAATGTGCCTGTTGCAGCAGAAACTAAACAAAATTCAGGGAGTTAAAGTTACGTTGAAGACATTTCTCTGTTCCATAAAAAAAATGAAATGAAAAAGTGTGTATTTATATCAATATTATTTAGCGGGTTGGTTTTAGGTTTATATGCGCAACCTACCAATAATAGGTATGCCAATATTCAGGGATTAAAAATTGCTTACATTACAAAACAATTAAATTTAAGTACTGCTGAAGCTCAGCAGTTCTGGCCGGTATATTATGCCTATTTAGATGCTTTAAAAGAGGCTCGTAAAAACAATTTACATAGTACAGATGCTTTAGCATTAGACGAAGCCAACTTGAATGTTAAAAAAAATTATTTCAATCAGTTTAAACAAGTTTTAGGTACTGACGAGAGAGCCAACAAAGTTTTTTTATGTGAAAGAAATTTTAGAATAATGTTAAAAAATGAATTAGAAAAAAGGCGTCAAAACGGAATGTTGAAACAAAACTAACACATATTTAAAAATAAAAGATGGGTGTATGAATATCATGATAAAATAAAAAAGTCCATTTTTCTTCTTGGCCTTTTTTCCACCATTGTTGCCGTAATTCCATTGCTTTTTTCCCATCATAATCATATTTAGCCATGAATTTACTCTTCATTTGTTGAAGTTGTGGTGCATCATCGGCCCCAAAAAAAATTGTTTGTTGATTGTTTTTAATAAAACAGATTTGGTGGTAAGGGCTATGTGCACCGGTAATTTCATAGTTAAATGTAAGATCCGAAAAAACTAATTTTCCATTGCCTTGTAACCATTTTACTTGCGGGTGCCGGTACAATACTTCAATTTCTTCTACCATATAAGATGGGAAACCAATATCCATAGCATAACTAAATTCGTTTTGCTGTACATAATACAATGCATTAGGAAAACTAAGTTGATAAAATCCTAAATTGTTTTTTTTGCTAATGCCTCCTGCATGATCTTTATGTAAATGGCTTATCCAAACCTTTGTAACTTGTTCGGGTTGAATATTATGCATCTTTAAATTGTGTTCCAATTGCAACATATTTTGAGTAGGAAATCCCAATCCGGTATCCAATAAAATAATATCTTGTTCTGAAATAATAACAAAGGGTTGTACTTCTACTAATAAACTGCCTATGGGGCGGTTTTGTAATTGGTCAGCCTCGGTATTAAAGGGAACAAAAATTTTTGATTTATCAATAGTAAAACTTCCTTCTGATAATGGAATTATTTGCATTCAATCTTCATTTAATCAATAAAAAAAACATGATTCCGTTTATAAACAAACATTGTTGCAAATATCTTTTAAATATTTTATTAACGTAAAACCATTTGTCGGTCTGCATCTAACCGCAACATAATAAAAATTAAGATGGTGAAAGTAAGTAGCGATGAGCCACCATAACTAATAAGAGGTAAAGGAATACCAATAATTGGGAATAATCCAATTGTCATACAAACATTTACTACTATATGAAAAAAAAGTATACTGGCAACACTGTAGGCATATACTCGGCTAAATGTACTTCTTTGTCGTTCAGCTATAATCACAATTCGGAAAAGCAGAAACAAATAGATAAGTAAGAAGAGTAAACTACCTACTAAACCAAATGCTTCGCCTAATGAGGTAAAAATGAAATCGGTATGTTGTTCAGGAACATACTTACCTCTGGTTTGTGTTCCTTTCAAAAATCCTTTTCCAAAAATTCCACCCGAGCCAATGGCAATTTTACTTTGGCGTACATTATAATCATCCGGTTTTCTGGGTGGTTTATAGTTGGCTTTGCTGCTGTTGCTATGGTGGTGATTTTTACTGCAATCATAATCTTTTCCAACCATACTATAAATACGGGTACTTTGGTAGCATTGGAAAACATTATTAAAAATATATGGTACTGCAAATCGTTGAATACCTACACTTAAAGCCCATAATACAATGATGAGATAAAGAAGTTGTTTGTTGCGTTTTAATTGCTTGCGTACAAAATAAATGGTGAGAATTGCAATAGCGGTTAAAGTTAATGCCAAGGTATTTGGGTCTACAATGAGTGTGGCAATGACCAATGCGCCAAATGAGAAACCAAAAATGAGTAACCCAGGCGGTAAGCCTTCTCTATACATAACAATAAAAAATGACAGATAAACCAATGCTAATCCAGTTTCATTTTGTAATACCGATAATATTGCCGGTGCTAGCGCTAATGCACCACCAATTAATTGCGATTTTAGCTTTGAAAAATCTGTTTCTTGTCGCGATAAATATTTTGCCAATGCTAATGCGGTAAATATTTTACATAATTCAGCAGGCTGAAGGTTAAATCCGCCACCAATAGGAATCCAACTTTTTGAGCCATTAATACTTTTTCCTACAACAAATGTGGCTAACATTAGTATAATACCGAACGTATATGAAAGATTTGCAAATGCGGTGTAAATTTTGCTATCGGTTAACAATATAAAAATAGCTGCTATTAAACATACACCTGCAAAAATGAGTTGTTTGCTGTAATTAGTTTTGCCATTAATAAATGTTGCCAACACATCGGTATTGGGCTTATATTCTACCATAAATATGCAGAGTATACCAATGGATACTAGTATTAAATAAACAGCAACCACTAGCCAGTCGATACCAGACGAAATATTTTGTGTGGAAGAATAATTTTTAGCCATTGAATTGAAAGGTTTTCTTTTTTTTATGTTCGGGCATTAATAGGGCAACTAGGGTTACAGATTGTTTTTTTTGTGGTATTGGCTGATGAGGTATAGTTTGAAATGGCTGTTCAATACCATTTGGAAGTATTGCCTCGGTTGTTTCTGTTGCTGTTGAATCTAATAGCTGTTCTTGTATATTTTGTCTATTTTGTTCTTCCTCTTCGCGTTTTAGCTTTATAGAATCTAATCGGTTCATTTCAGCTTTCATACGGGCAGGTATTAAATTTAGCTTAGCTATTTCATCTACTTTTAGTTTTCTGTCAGGTTCAGATATAGAATCTTTTAAATATTGTTCAATCATTAAACTGGCAATAGGTGCTGCAGATTGTGCACCAAATCCTGCATTTTCGCATAAAACTGCAATGGCAATTTTAGGGTGGTTACGGGGTGCAAAAGCCCCAAAAAAAGCATGGTCTTTTTGTGCTATTCCATGATAAAAGTTTTGTACAGTACCTGTTTTGCCGCATACCACTATGCCGGGTACTTGTGCAGCGGCGCCGGTACCGTATTCCATTACACCCTGCATACCATTTTGTACGGCTTCATAAACTGTATCGGGTATATTACTATCGGTTATGTGTTTTTCTTTAAAACGATTGAGTAAATCATCAAATTCATTTCCTTCAATTGAATCAACCATATGAGGTGTATAATACCATCCTTTATTGGCAATGGTAGCCATAACATTGGCTAATTGCAAAACGGTGGTGCTTACTTCGCCTTGCCCAATTGCATTTGAAATAATATTGCAAGAATTCCAGTTTTTTCCGAAAATTTTTCTGTAGTAAGCTGATACAGGAATATTACCGGGTTGTTCACCTGGTAAATCAATGCCTAAGCGGTGTCCTAAACCGAAAGTATAGGCATAACTGTTAAATACTTTTAAAGCACTGTCGGCACCTCCGTAACGTTGTTGGTCTAAAATGCGTTTGTAAACAGTGGCAAAATAAGTGTTATCACTATGTGCAATGGCAGAGGTTAAATTAAAAGTACCTTTATCTAAACATTTTGGGCGGCCGTTTCCACAACCCCAAAAAGCGCCATTACAAACAATAGAAAATCGCTCATCAATTACACCTTCTGATAAGCCCACAATGCCCACTACTGTTTTAAAAGTAGAGCCGGGAGAGTAGGTGGTATAAATAGCACGGTTTAATAATGGCAATCTGGGATCTTTATAAAGTTTATTAAAATGCTTACTACGCTCGCTCCCTGTTAAATAATTAGGATCGTAACTAGGGGCACTCACCATGCACAAAATACCACCGGTATTGGGGTCAATGGCTACAATACTACCTACTTTATTTGTCATTAATTTTTCACCTAAAGCCTGTAATTGTGCATCTAAACTAAGGTATAAGTTTTTGCCTGCAACAGCGGCAGTATCAAAAAGCCCATTTTCATAAGGTCCTTGAATTCGGCTTCTATTATCTTTTATATAACGTTTAATGCCTCTTTGACCCATTAATACTTTTTCATAAGTACGTTCCAAACCTGTCATACCTGTATAATCGCCCATTTCATAGCCTTCATCTTTATGTTTTGCCAAAAAGGCTGGATTTACCTCGGCTGTGTATCCTAAAAAATTTGCACCTATATGAAAAGGATAGGAGCGAACAGATCGTTCACTTAATTCAAATCCGGGAAATTTATACATATTTTCATTAAGACGAGCATATAATTCCTGTGAAAGTAAAGGTTCAAAAACACTGGGTCTTACTGAAGTGTTTTTAAAAATAATATCCCGCATACGTCTTTTGTATTCAGCAGTATCTATGTCTAATAAATTACATATTGCTAAGGTATCAATGCCGCGTGTTTCTGCAGGTGTAACCACTAAATCGAACATGATACTATTTTCCAGTAAGCTTCTTTTTTTTCGGTCGAATATTATACCACGATCGGGGTAAATTACTTTACGATAAATAGCATTATTTTCTGCTTGTAATTTATATTTTTTAGAAAAAACCTGCAGGTTGGTTAATTGTGCAGCAATAATGATAAACACAATGGCAAATACAATTTGAATAACCCTGCTTCTGCTTTGGTTAAATGCCGGCATTGAATATAATAGTTTATTTCTTCAAGAAATTGAATGCACAAAGATGCGCAAAAGCAACACATATCTATCTAATCTTTTCTTAAAACGAACGAATTTTTATTAAAGTATAGAAAGTTGTGAAACCCATGTATTTAAGCGGCATTGGTTCTGTATTTGGCTTTTCTGAAAAACAGCATTTCTGCTATAAAAACCAGTAATAAACTAATGGCTGTGGTGCCCAAAACTTTTCCAATGAAATATAAAAAATTTCCGAATTGCAGCCACTCAATTAGTACCAGATAAGTGTTATGAACAAGGGTTAAGATTAGTACATAAAGGCTGTAAGGGGCCCAACCCATACTCTTAATAGAGGGCTCTAAATAGCTTTGCTCTGTGGTTTCTTGAGGTATTAAAATATTCAGTAAAAAAGGTCTTAGATAAGCAATGAGTGTACAGCAGGCTGCATGAAGTCCGGGGGTTCCTGTAAAATAATCTAAACTAAGCCCAAACACAAAACCGGTAAATAATAATATTATTCTATTTATTGAAAAGGGTAACCAAAGAATGAATAGAAAATAAACATACGGCACAATAAACTGATGGAGGGGTGGGATACGGTTTAACACAAATACCTGTACCAAAATAAACAAGATAAAACGGATAATATTTCGGATGAGGTTACTCATTTTTTAATTTGGTGTTTTCTAATTTAGTTTGCTCGTTAAAATATTTGTTGGCAATTATATACACATATTGTAATGTATAGAAATTGGTGGAAGGTTTAACTTTAAGTGTATAAAAATTAGAAGCAGCCTCATTTTCTGTACCACTTACTGTGCCAATCATTAAACCCGGTGGAAAATTGGCAGAATAACTACTGGTAATAACGGTATCGCCTTTGTTTACTGTAGTTCCTTTAGAAATATTACGTAAGGTTAGTTCATTCGGATTATCTCCATCCCATTCAATACTTCCAAAGCTATTGTCTTTTTTTAGCATAGCACTTACTTTACTGTTGCGGTGCAATAAACTCATTGCTCTACTAAAATTTGGACTTACGTCTACAATAACGCCAACTATTCCTTGTGGTCCCATTACGGCCATGCCTTTTTTTATACCTTGGTTGGCACCCCGCTGTAAGGTAAGATAATTGGTTTGTGAACTTACTGAATTACCCACTACACGGGCCGGCATAAAAATATACTTTCTGGTTTTTTGAAGTGAATCAACAATAAGGGTATCTGTAAAAATAAATTTAGCGGTATCGGGTATTTGAAAATCTGATTTTAAATGGTTTCTAAGTGCTGCATTTTCTTCGGCTAGTTGTTGGTTAATTCTACGAAGGGAAAAATAGCTGTTAATATCATTAAACTGAGTATAAATTTTTCCG
>JAGWPI010000218.1 GCA_028877005.1 Bacteroidota bacterium
ACCCTACTTCAGAATGATTTTAGGTGAATACATGAAATTATGGTGTAAGAATCATAAAAAAAGTAATGGAGATGAATACAATTTGTATACAGATGGATTAAGAATATATACCACCCTTAACCCAAGAATGCAAATATATGCAGAAGAAGCAGTAGCCAAACACATGAGCTATATGCAGCAAATCTTAAATCAACAATCCAATATTAAAAAGGGAACTGTGTGGGATGGTCATCAAAACATTTTAGAATCAGCCATGAAACAAAGTGATCGTTGGCGAAACTTAAAAAAAGATGGATTGAATGATGCGGATATCAGAAAAACGTTTTTTACGCCCACTCAAATGCGTGTTTTTGCCTGGAACAATAACAGGGAAAAAGACACCATAATGACGCCGATAGATTCTATTAAATATTCTCGACAAATGATGCAGGCCGGCTTCATGGCTCTCGATCCATTGAGCGGTGAAGTAAGAGCCTGGGTAGGTGGTATAGATTTTAAAACATTTAAGTTTGATCATGTAAATTATAACACCAAACGTCAGGTGGGTTCTACCATTAAACCTTTATTATACAGTTTAGCTATAGAAGATGCAGGTTTTACACCTAATACCATTGTACAAGATGTACAACAAAGTTTTGGCGCCTATGGTATGGTACCCGCCACCTCCACTTCATGTACCGGAGCATCCATTCCTATGGCGCAAGCATTGGCATTTTCTAGAAACTGTGCCACTGCATACATTATGAAGCAATTAGATCCCAAAGGCAATAATGCAGCAATAAGATTTGTAGATTTTTTAAAAAATAAATGTGGCCTACAAACCAATATTGAACCACATCCATCCATTGCTATAGGAGCATGTGAAATTTCACTTTTTGAAATGATGCAAGCCTATAGCATGTTTCCGGGCAGAGGGTTTAATGTAAAACCTTTATTCATTACCCGAATAGAAGATAGAAATGGAAATGTATTAGAAAACTTTGCTCCCATTAGAAAAGAGGTGATTAGTGATATTACGGCTTATTCTGTTATTAAAATGATGGAAGGAGTGGTTGAATTTGGAACAGCACGTGGTTTAAAAATGCAATTTGATGTACGAGGAAATATTGCAGGCAAAACAGGTACTACCAACGATAATAGTGATGCCTGGTTTATGGGTTATACACCACAATTATTAGCAGGTGCTTGGGTGGGTTGTGATGATAGATTTATACATATTAGCAGTAGTAGTTATAATGGTCAGGGTGCACGTGCAGCAATGCCTATTTGGGGCTATTTTTATGAAAAAGTATTAAAAAATGCGGGCACATTAGGTATTGATCCAAATGTCGATTTTTCAAAACCTGAAGGCATGACAAATGATATAGAATTAGATTATGCCAATCCTTCACCCAATGTACCGATTGGTGTAGAAGGCGATCAGCAATTAATGGGTAATGGCACTTCACAAGATTATGTTCCTTCAGACATAAAACCGGAGGATTTAGCACCCGAATCTCAGATAGATACCAATAAACTACCCGGTTATACTCCTAAAAAGAACAATCAATCGCCAAAATTACCCACAGGGCAACAACCCATTCCTAAAGCTATATTACCCAAAAAAGTAGGTGGCAACCATTAACCTATTAATAAAAATTATAAATTTTTACCTGTTAACATAGGTACAAAAGAAAATAAATCAAATGATTCTTCTTTATAGGCATCTGCCGAAACTTTTGTAATACGTAACATTCTTTGCGAAGAACTGCCCTCATCAACAGGCACAACCATTAATCCGCCAATTTTTAATTGTTCTATCAGTTTGGGTGGAATGAATGGTGCTGCTGCGGTTATTAAAATTTTATCAAATGGTGCAAAAGTGCGAAGACCTTCAAAACCATCTCCAAAAAAACATTTTATAGTAAGATACTTATTCTTAAAACTAAATAATTTGTTCTGATCAAAAATTTTCTTATGCCTTTCAATAGTATACACCCAAGCTCCCATTTCCGCCAAAACACAAGCCTGATACATACTGCCGGTTCCTATTTCTAGTATTTTATCAGATTTTTCAACTTGCAATAATTGGGTTTGATAGGCTACCGTATAGGGTTGTGATATTGTTTGACCCTCAGCAATAGGAAAAGCTCGATCCTCATAAGCTATTTTATCAAACGCAGTATCTAAAAAAAAATGCCGTGGTACGTTTTGTATGGCATTTAATACAGACTGATTTGTAATGCCTTTTTCACTCAGTAACTTCACTAACTGATTTCGCAAACCTTTGTGCCGATAAGTATCTTCAAACTTTCTCATAAACTACACAAAGCTAATAGTATCGGTAAATTTTACTGCATAAAATTTTTACTTGGGGAAATTAAAATGCTGTGCAATTTTTTTACACAGCATTTTATAAGAAAAATTAAAGAAATTGTATGTTAAAATATTTCCTATTTTACATACAGTAAACAATTATTAAACTTATTCCAATTGCATAGATGTGATTATTCCTCCAATTTTTTGTTTTAATTCTTCTAGTTTTTGATCAAACTCATGTTGATTGGATAATTGTGTGTGCACGCTAAAATAAAATTTTATTTTAGGCTCGGTTCCTGATGGGCGAGCCGAAATTTTACTACCATCTTCAGTTATAAATTGCAACACATTACTTTTGGGTAATTGAATTTTCCAAACCTCGCCGGTTATTAAGTTAGTGCCTTTTCGCAGTTCATAATCTAATAACTGAACTACTTTACTATTGTTAATGACTTTAGGAGGGTTTAATCTATATGCTTCCATCATGGCAGCAATTTCTTTTTGACCATTCATACCTTTTTTAGTAATGCTAATTAGGCTTTCATAATAAAAACCATACTGCATATACAATTCAATAAGTTTATCGAATAGGGTTTTACCTTGCTGCTTTTCATATGCAGCCATTTCACATAATAAAGCAACGGCACTAATGGCATCCTTATCACGAATTTGGTTGCCAATCATTAATCCAAAACTTTCTTCACCACCAATAACATAATTTTCGCTACCTTCCTTTTCTTTGATTAATTCAGCAATCCATTTAAATCCGGTTAATACATTATAGCAAGCCACATTATTTTGCCTTGCTACCTCATTTATCATTTCAGTAGTAACAATTGTTGTAATAACCATATCATTGGGCCTAGCAATACCTTTTCTTTTTCTTGCTTCAATTAAATAAGCAAAGGCAAGAACAGCAGTTTGATTCCCATTCATTAAAACCCACTCGCCTTTATGATTTTTAACACCTACACCTACTCTATCAGCATCGGGGTCTGTACCTAATAAAATATCAGCATTAATAGCTTTTGCTTTTTCAAGCCCCAAACGCATGGTTTCACTTTCTTCAGGATTTGGATATGCAACCGTTGGAAAATTGCCATCAGGTGTAGCTTGTTCTTGAACAATGTGAACATTTGTAAAACCAAATTGGGCTAATGCAGCAGGCACTAATTTAATGCCACTTCCATGTATAGGAGTATACACAATACACAGGTCTTTTTGTTGCTGTATTACTTCAGGATATACACTTAAACTTTGTACCATGTTTAAGTATTTTTGATCCATCTCAGCACCAATTAAAGTAATATTATTGTTACCACCACTCCATTGTACATCATCAATACTATGAATAGCTTCTACTTCTTTTATAACATTTTTATCGTGTGGTGGTACTAATTGGCCACCATCATTCCAGTATGCTTTATACCCATTATATTCTTTCGGATTATGTGATGCAGTGCATACTACACCTGCATTGCATTGTAAATTACGTATTGCAAAACTTAGTTCGGGCGTTGGCCGTAAATCTTCAAATAAAAATACTTTGATGCCATTTGCTGCAAATACCTGCGCAGTAGTTTCTGCAAAAAAACGACTATTATTTCTGCTATCATGTGCAATGGCTACTTGTATAATTTGATTAGGGTATGTTTTTTTGAGATAATTAGCAAATCCTTGCGTAGCCATTCCAACGGTATATTTATTCATCCTGTTAGTGCCTACACCCATTATACCGCGTAAACCTCCGGTTCCAAATTCTAAATTTTTATAAAAAGATTCCATTAATTCATTGGGATTGTTATCAATCATTTGCTGCACCGCTTTTTTTGTAGCTGCATCATAATTCCCATTTACCCAACTCTGGGCTTTTTCCAAGATAAGCGTATCCATGTTTCTTTGTTTAATGATAAAATTTTTAATATTTGTAAGTATTCCACTAAGATAAAAAAACATTACATTAAGTAAGCGCCATTTATTTGCCATTCATCCATTTCAACAGTTATATGTTCCTGCAATGTAGTAGCAATAGATAAACCAACATAATCCGGCTTTATTGGAAATAATTTATGCATCCGTTCAATTAAAACCATTGTTTGAATACTTTTAGGATATTGTTGCAACAACGGTTTTAAGGCATATAATAAAGTACGACCGGTATTGGCAACATCATCAATCAGTAAAATATGTTTACCATTGGCAATAATGGGCATATCAAAATTTATTTCATCGGGCACTTGCTTATTCATAGTTACACCAATAACTTCCACTTTTTGTTTAAAGTATGGCCTTATTAAAGCTACAATTAAGTTGGCCATAATAAATCCATTTTTTCTTATACCCATTAGCAAAATATCATCAGTTGTATTGCCTAAATTTTCTGCTACTTCTAATGCCAGCCGCTCTAACTTATATTGAATGATTTGTTGTGATAATATTTCTTTCTTTTCTTTCATTCAAATAGAATTTGATTCATCAAAAATTGCTTCAATCATTTTTAAACATACCTTTTGTTGTATCAAAAATTAAATTATTGCAGTTAGCCACATTTATAAAATTATTAGAAAAAATGATATACCTTTTAAGATGTTGCCATTCTAACAATAAAACAATTATTTCAGGTAAATGTATTATTTATTAGGTTAAATATATACACTTAACTATTAACTTAGCATTACAACAGCAATTTTATGCACATTATTTTACAAATTGTTTTTATAGTATTACTGGCAGTAGGAATTTACATGTTTGCTACTAAATCAATGTATATTAGAAAAAATATATTAATGGGTAGGGAGGAAATATTAACTGACCAGCCCAAACGCAGGTGGGCTAATGTTTTGCTATTAGCCTTTGGACAAAAAAAAATGTTTAAAAATCCTTTGGTTGCTGTAATGCATTTTATTATATATGCTGGTTTTATTATCATAAATATTGAAGTTTTAGAAATTATTTTAGATGGAATTTTGGGTACACACCGCCTGTTTGCAGCACCATTGGGCCAATTTTATAACTGGCTAATTAATATTTTTGAATGTTTGGCAATAGGAGTAATTATTGTTTGTATAATTTTTTTAATTAGAAGAAATGTATTGCATATTCGGCGCTTTATTAGCAAGGATTTGAATGGCTGGCCAAGAAGTGATGCCAATTATATATTAATTACAGAAATTATATTAATGAGCCTCTTTCTTACCATGAATGCTACTGATACGCTTTTACAGATGAGAGGATATAGTCATTATGCGGAACATATTACCGGTAATTTTATATTTTCCGGCCATTTGCACACACTGTTCAACAGTTTGTCATCAAAACAATTAGCTTTTGTTGAAAGAAGTGCCTGGTGGTTACACATTGCAGGAATCATAGCTTTTTTAAACTACTTGCCATACTCAAAACATTTACACATTATATTAGCATTTCCCAATGCATATTATGCTAGTTTAGAGCCAAAAGGTAAAATGCATAATATGCCTGAAATTCAAAAAGAGGTACTCTATGCCATGCAACCCGAACTAATACCTGCAGAAGCTGCACAAGCAGAAACAGCCCATAAATTTGGTGCAAAAGATGTAATGGATTTAAGCTGGAAAAATTTGTTAGATGCATATACCTGCACAGAATGCGGCCGTTGTACTGCTGCCTGCCCTGCCAATATAACCGGTAAGTTATTGAGCCCTAGAATGATTATGATGAAGACTCGCGACCGAATAGAGGAAGTAGGCCATAACAGAAAATTGTTTAACAAAGGTGAAACAGATGGCAAATCTTTGTTACACGACTATATTACTGTTGAGGAATTAAGGGCCTGCACTACTTGCAATGCATGTGTTGAGGAATGCCCTGCAAGCATATCGCCACTCGATATTATTTTACAAATGAGAAGATATTTAATTATGGAAGAAAGCAATGCGCCACAAGAATGGAATAGTACTTTCAGCAATATTGAAAATAATTTTGCACCATGGAAATTTTCGCCCGAAGAAAGAGATCAATGGACAGTTGATGCACATTAAAACATAGATGCAAATAACATTCTATACAATTGTATAAAAGCTGCCAGCAAAAAAACAATTCCCATTATTATGTTTAGCATCCCAGTTCCTGTATTCATTTTCTTAACCAACCAACTACCACCATACATGTAAAATGCAAGTCCACTGATAGTACCTATACCACAACCAATAGTAAATAAATTTAATGTTTCTGTTTGTGTTGATAAAATTTTAGCATTAATTAAATAAGTACTCCAAATAAACCAAAAAGGTATTTGAGCAGGATTTAATGCGCTCATACTTATACCCAAAAAAAACCTATTCAAGTTGTTTCTTAATAATACATTTTTTTCATTTCCCCTTTTTTTAGCTACCATTACAAAACTAATAATGGCAAATACCAAAAAAAATGCAACTGTTAACCATCCTATAATAGTGAATAAAAATTTATGGGCATACATCCACTGAACCCCAACTAAAACAAGCCTTAAATAAATAACTTCAATAATTGCAACACCAAAGGCATACCGCCAAGCATTTCTAAAACTTTCTAAAATGGCAATATGAGTAGCAGTAATACTCATAGTACCTAATGGCAATTGCCCTAAAAAACTTACCAACCATCCAATCAATAAAACCAATATAAAATCCATTCATTCAAATTAATGTAAGTAATTACAATTTTTAAAATGGTGAAAATAACATCTTTATTCAAAATAACCACCCAAAATAAATTTACAGTACATTCGTAAAAAGGTTATATATGAAGGTACCAGTA
>JAGWPI010000219.1 GCA_028877005.1 Bacteroidota bacterium
ATTCGTTCTGTTAATCCGGATGAGCAGGATATAAAAATAACAGGCAAAATTGTAAACGAAAAGGGCGAACCCCTAAGTGGTGTAAGTATATCAATTAAGGGTACATCGAAGGGAACAGTTACCGACAATAATGGTAATTATACTTTAAATGTAGCTCCCAATGCTGTATTAATTATTTCTTACATTGGTTATACTACACAAGAAGTTAGTGTAAATAATCAAAATGTTATTAATGTATCGTTGGTTGCTTCAGAAAAGCAACTAGATCAGGTGGTTGTAGTTGGATATGGTACACAACGTAAGCAAGATGTTACCGGTTCTATTGCTACAATAAAAGGAAGCGAAATATCTAAACAAGCCTCTGTAAATCCTATTAGTGCATTACAGGGCAAAGTGGCAGGTGTTCAAATTACCAATTCAGGAGCTCCGGGTAGCGCACCTCAAATTAATATCAGAGGGTTGGGTACTTATTGGTCAAATACTGGTCCGTTGTATGTGGTTGATGGAGTATGGTTGAATGATGTTAATTTTTTAAATCCTGCCGATATTCAATCTATTAGTATTTTAAAAGATGCCTCTAGTGAGGCAATTTATGGAATTAAAGGTGCAAATGGTGTTGTAATAATTACAACTAAAAAAGGCACCGGCGCCAATAGAAAACCGGTAGTAAATTATAATGGATATGTTGGCTATCAAAAAGCAACCAACCAAGTTAAAATGGCTGATGCATACCAGTATGCAGTTTTATTTAATGAGTTGGGAAGAATGACGGGTGCCACCAATTTTCTTGATTCATCTAAATTCGGAACAGGTACCAATTGGTTTGATCAAGTATTACGTAATGCAATTATTACCAATCATCAGGTATCTGTAACCGGTGGTACTGATAAAAATACTTATAATTTTTCTTTGGGTTATTTAACGCAACAAGGTATTTTAAAAACCAATGATTATACCCGTTATACAGCTAATTTAAGTAATGATATTCAAGTGTCTAAGAACATTAAGGCAGGGTATACTGTTATTGGCAACTTTAATAATTCACACAATGCGCCTGGGGGTATTTGGCATGCATTGTATGCAGCACCTCCGGTTTTACCAGTTAAATTTGCTGATGGTGTTACTTATGGCGATCCTGGTTATTATGGATTGGGCTCTGCTGTTAGTAATCCGCAAGCTACACTCGATTATAATAATTCATATAGTAGAGGATACAACTTTACCGGTAATGCTTATGTGGATATACGTATTGCCAGACACTTCGATTTTAAAAGCACTGTAAGTGGTGTTTATGGTGATAATGAGTCAAAAAATTATGTACCGGTTTATAAAGCTACTTCAACCCAACAAAATTCGGTAAGTAGCTTAGGTGTTTCTCGCGGTGAAAACAGATCATGGATTGCTGAAAATACCATTACTTATTCTAATACATTTGCTACCAATCATCGGGTAACAATTTTAGCCGGTCAGCATGCAGAGTGGAATAATTATAATTTTATTTCTGCATCTGCACAAAATGTTCCCAATGTTAACTCAGGTAACTGGTTTTTAGGGTTAGGTAATAATCCTTATGTAAATGATGTGGATAATAGTTATAACCAACAATATCCATTACAATCAACCATCTCCTCTTATTTTGGAAGAATCAATTATGCGTTTAAAAATAAATACATGTTGAATGCTACTATGCGTGCTGATGGTTCTTCCAAATTTACCGGAAGTGAAAGATGGGGTTATTTTCCCTCTATTGGAGCAGCATGGATAGTTTCTCAGGAAAACTTTATGCGCAATCAACATATATTCAATTCATTGAAGTTGAAAGCCAGTTGGGGTAAAGTTGGTAATGCAGGGGTACCCACTTTTGTAAGTACTCAGCAAACCGTTTCAGGCGGTGCTTATAGTGTTATATATGGTAACAGTGGTACCGTTTCTCAAGGTGTAAGCGTTGCCTCTATTCCTCCACCACCATTAAAATGGGAAAAAAGTGTTGGAACAGATATTGGATTAGAGGCAGCTGTTTTAAATAGTCGGTTAACTATAGAAGCAGATGTATATAATAAAAAAACACAGGATATTATCATGAATGTGTATTTGCCCGGCTCTGCAGGATTGGCTAATCAATTTATTACAACTAATGTAGGTGATGCACAAAATCAGGGATTTGAATTATCATTAAATTGGCATGATAATGTGAGCAAAGATTTTAGTTACTCAATTAGTGGTAATATTTCTTATAATGAAAATAAATTTTTAACAAATAGCGCAGGCGGACAAAAAATTTATGATGGAGGCTCTGGTGCTACCGGTGGGCAGTTTACTACACTAACAACTGTGGGTCAACCCATTGGTGTGTTTTATGGTTATAAAGTAGTTGGAATTTTTCAAACAGCGGCAGATGTAGCTAACTATAAAGATAAATCAGGAAATTTATTCCAACCTAATGCACAGCCCGGTGATTTTAAATATGCCAGCACAACAGGTGTTGGTCCAATTTCTGCCAATGATAGAGTAGTATTAGGCAATCCTAATCCAAAATACATTTATGGTATTAGTACCAATTTTGTATATAAACAATTTGACTTGTCGCTCGATTTTCAGGGTGTTGCCGGTGTAGATGTGTATAATGCCAATAAAGGACTGCGATATGGCGCAGAAAACTGGACACTAGATTTTTACAACAACCGCTGGCATGGTGCCAATACATCTAATAGTTACCCATCTGTAAATATTGGAGGCGGAAACAATTACTGGCCTAATTCATGGTATGTAGAAAGCGGTAGCTATTTCAGAATTAGAAATATGCAACTGGGTTATACTTTGCCCAATACACATTTACAGCACTTAGGTATTCAAACCTTACGGGTATATGTGAATGCTCAAAATGCATTTAACTTCTTCAGCTACAAAGGTTTCTCACCCGAAGTAGGCGGCAGTCCGGGTAATATTGGTATCGACAACAATACTTATCCGTTATCTGCTATTTACAACTTTGGTGTAAATCTTTCTTTCTAAACTCATTAAAGCGAATGATTATGAAAAATATACTAAATATAAAATGGGTTAATCGGGTGGTAAAACCGGCAATTTTCAGTTTTTCTTTAGCCATTTTTGTTACCGGATGCTCAAAAAACTTTTTAGATGTTCCGGTTCAAGGGCAGCAACCGGCAACACAAATTTGGAAAACAAGTACTGATGCCGCTAATGCTGTAAATGCTATATATGCTAATTTACGTAGTTGGAATAATGTTGCCTTTGCACCAATTTGTGTTGAAAGTGTTGGATCAGATGATGCAGCAAAAGGTAGTGTACCAAGTGATGCTACTTTTATTAATTCCTATGATAATTTTACTGTAACAGCTACTGATGGGCAATTAGATGGATTTTGGACAGGGCAATACCAAAACATTAATTTATGTAATCAGGTATTAGATAATATTCCTGCTATTAATATGGATGCAACTTTAAAAGCACGTTATTTGGCCGAAGCTAAATTTGTAAGAGCCTATTCCTATTTTCGATTAGTTCGCGCCTTTGGAAACATTCCACTTGTATTACATGTGCCTTCAAAACCTAGTGAGCTAAATCCTGTACAAAGTAAACCTGCCGATGTTTATGCAGCTATTGAACAAGATTTAACAGATGCAGCCGGGGTTTTACCCGCCACTTATGGTCCTGCGGATATTGGCCGCGCCACTAAAGGAGCAGCATTAGCTTTGCATGCTAAAGTAGCAATGTATCAGAAAAAATGGAGTGATGTAAAAACATTTACTGATCAAATTATTGCATCCGGCACCTATTCACTTTTTCCTAGTCCTTATCAGTTATTTAGAATTCCGAATGAAAATAATGTTGAGTCTATTTTCGAAATTCAATGTAATTATGTTGCCGGGAATGGAGGCTTATCAAATAGCCAATATTCGCAAGTACAGGGTAATAGAGATGCTAATGCCGGTTGGGGTTTTAATGTTCCTACCCAAAGCTTAGTGAATGAGTTTGAACCTGGCGATCCCAGATTAAATGCTACCATTATGTTTGCCGGTACAACAACACCTGATGGTGACGTAGTGCCATTACCGCAAGCAGGGGCACCTTCAATGTATAACATGAAATCTTATGTACCTTTTGCTTTAGCATTGGTAGATAATCAAGGTGCTGATCAAAATGTTCGTGTAATTCGTTATGCAGAAGTATTATTAATGAATGCAGAAGCAAATAACGAATTAGGTAACACAGCTGCAGCATTAGCCTCCTTGGAACAAGTAAGGGCTAGAGCCCGAGCTCAAAGTGCTAATCCGGCAGTTGATTTACCTCCGGTTGTAACTACCGATCAGGCTACCTTACGTACTGCAATTTGGCATGAACGAAGGGTTGAATTAGCTATGGAATTTGATCGATATTTTGATGTTATTCGTCAAGGTAGGGCTGCTACTGTATTTGGTCCATTGGGTTGGAAAGCCGGAAAAAATGAAGTTTGGCCTATTCCACAAAATCAAATTGATATAAGTGGTGGGGTATTGGTTCAAAATCCGGGTTACTAATTTGTTCATTTATTAAACTTGTTATTATGAAATATAATAAAAAATACCATATTTCAGTAAATATTGCCACACTACTCTTATTGGCTGTGGTATTTACTTCCTGTCAAAAATCCTTTGATCCGGCCAGTTATGCACCTCCCCAAACATTTGGTGGTTATGCTTCATCCAGAGAAATTGCTGCTTCCAATTTGGTGGGATATTGGGGTTTTGAAAATTCATTAATTGATAGTGTATCTAATACCAATGGCAATGGCATTGGCACATCCTTTACTACGGGTATTAAAGGGAATGCATTACAAGGCGCTAATAATGGCTATTTTATTACTACGCCTAGTAGCGCTGTTGTAGGATTAAAAAGTTTTACTATATCATTTTGGGTAAATTCTCCTCAAAATACCAATGGTACTTTTGGTTTGGTTTGTTTATCGAATACACAAGATTTTTGGGGTAACTTAGATATATTTTTTGAAAATGGAAGTACCACTACTAATGCTAATTTAAAGGCTCATATCGAGAACTGGGTAACACCCACAACTAATAATGACCAATGGTTGGGTAGTTTTGCAGTGGGTAATATTTGGAACAAGTGGTCACATATTGTATTAACTTATGATGCAACCACTTCAACCTTTGTTACCTATTTGAATGGAAGTGCTATCAATTCAACCGTGAAAGCTGGAAATGGTGCATTAACTTTTCAAAATGCCTCTGCTTTAATTTTTGGAACTATGCAATTTAATGTAACACCTTCCTTAGGAACCGCGGGTGGGCCACAAGGTTGGGCAAGCTATATGCCCGGTGCTATGGATGAAGTTCGTATTTACAACGCACCACTTGCAGCGGCAGATGTAAAAGCCTTATATCAGTTGCAGAATTTAGGTAAATAATTTTTCATTGGTTTAAATTCAGAAGTGCATCCTGCATTCATCTTTTTAATGGCAGGGTGCACTTTTAATCGGATTATGAAAATCTTTCTCAAATACTGTATTGTTATTTTATTTTTGACACTTTTTTTTGGATGCAAAAAAAAAGCAACATCTATTACAGCAAATCCGCCAACTACACCAAGTTCATTTAGCCTTAATAGTTTAAGAGTAAATGGTGTGTTCAACGGTTTTACTTATTACAATGTAAATTTTAAACCGACAGTATTATTTTCTTTTAGTGCCCCACTAAATAATAACTCATTAGCAAACAGTATTCAATTATTGGGTAGTAGTGGCGTAATAATACCTTTTAATGCTACTTTACAAAATAATGATAGTACAGTTTTAATTCAACCAATTAACAACATCAATCCCATAACACTATATACTTTAACTGTTTCTACAACATTACAATCAAAATCGGGCGGTAATTTGCAATCACCGATTTCAGTTAAATTAATCACTGCAATTGATTCAACCAATAAGTTTCCTCTAATTGCCGATACTGCTTTGCTTACTTTAATTCAACAACAAACGTTTAAATATTTTTGGGATTTTGGGCACCCGGTTAGTGGTATGGCCAGAGAAAGAAACACTTCGGGCGATGTGGTTACAACCGGGGGTACAGGTTTTGGCATCATGAGCATGTTAGTGGGAATAAATAGAGGTTTTATTACTCGTGTAGATGGATTGAATAGAATAATAACCATCGTTTCTTTTTTAACCAATAATTGTACACGCTACCATGGTGCATTTGCTCATTGGATAAATGGAGCTACCGGTGCAACCATTCCATTTAGTACACAGGATGATGGGGCAGATTTAGTGGAAACGTCTTATTTAATGCAGGGCTTATTGTGTGCCCGCCAATATTTTAATGGAACAAACACTACAGAAACGGCATTGCGTAATAATATAAATTTTTTATGGAATGCTGTAGAATGGAATTGGTTTACCCAAAATAATCAGTCTGTATTATATTGGCATTGGAGTCCTAATTATAATTGGTCTATGAACATGACCATTAAAGGATGGAATGAAGCTTTAATAACCTATGTTTTGGCTGCATCTTCTACAACATCACCTATTAATCAGACTGTATACACTAATGGATGGGCATCTAATGGTGCCATGAAAAATGGTAATACCTACTACGGAAATGTGTTACCGCTAGGCCCTACTTTAGGCGGTCCTTTATTTTTTGCACATTATTCATTTTTAGGAATTAATCCAAATGGATTAAATGATGCTTATGCTAATTATATGGTTCAAAATACTGCTCATGCAAAAATTAATTATGCTTACTGTTTGGCCAATCCTAGTGGATATAATGGATATAGTACCGCTGTATGGGGGCTTACGGCCAGCGATGATAATATAACCGGTTATAGTGCCCATTCACCTACCAATGACTTGGGTGTAATAAGCCCCACAGCTGCTATTGCATCGTTGCCTTATACACCAACAGAATCTATGGCTGCTATTCGTTTTTTTTATTATCAATTAGGTGATAAAATTTGGGGACAATATGGCTTTACCGATGCTTTTAACCTAACCAATATTTGGTTTGCTAACAGTTATTTGGCTATTGATCAGGGCCCGGAAATTATTATGATTGAGAATTATCGCTCCGGATTATTGTGGAATCTTTTTACTTCCTGTCCCGAAGTACAACAAGGGATGCGCAATTTGGGCTTTACGGCACCTTACTTATAAAACTAAATGAATATAATATTATTGTCATGAAAAAATTACTTCTTTTAATAATCTTTATACCCATAATAATAAGCACCACCTATGCACAACAGCAATATATTCCTGCAAAATTATCTGATTCTGCACTTTTAGAAAAATTACAACATCAAACCTTTAATTATTTTTGGCATTTTGCCCATCCTGTAAGTGGTATGGCACGCGAACGCAGTAATGTGGCTTATGATTATGGAGATGAGGTAGTAACTACGGGTGGAACCGGCTTTGGTATTATGGCAATGATTGTTGCAGCTGATAGAAAATGGTTACCACGAGATACCATTGCTGCTAGACTTTTGAAAATGGTTCGCTTTCTTTCAAAAGCCAATTCCTATCATGGGGTATTTCCACATTGGATGAATGGTACCACCGGCATTACTATTCCCTTTAGTAGAAAGGATGATGGGGCAGATTTAGTAGAAACTTCTTACTTGTTTCAGGGATTATTATGTGCTCGCCAATATTTTACCGGCAGTAATGTTATTGAAACCGAAATACGAAATAGAATTAATTGGTTATGGAATGACATTGAATGGGATTGGTTTACCAAAGGAGGACAAACAATTTTATATTGGCATTGGAGTCCAAATAATGGTTGGGCAATGAATTTTCCTATACGTGGTTTCAATGAATGTTTAATTACTTATGTATTGGCTGCATCAGGAACACGTTATTCAGTTCCCGCCAGTGTATATCATCAGGGCTGGGTACAAAGTGATTTCTTTAAAAATGGCAAACAATTTTACGGTATTACCTTGCCGTTAGGTTTTGATGGTGGCGGCCCTTTATTCTTTTCGCAGTATTCTTTTTTAGGACTTGATCCTCGTGGTTTAAAAGATAAATATGCAGATTATTGG
The DNA here is from genome assembly GCA_028877005.1 of Bacteroidota bacterium. GTDB lineage: Bacteria > Bacteroidota > Bacteroidia > Chitinophagales > Chitinophagaceae > Hydrotalea. The sequence continues at coordinate 8,074 of JAGWPI010000219.1, forward strand.
GAGCAAAATAAGAATCATACTTTAATTAATCATGCTTATTGTGTGGCTAATCCTAAAAATTTTAAAGGATATGGTTTTAATTGTTGGGGTTTAACTGCCTGCGATACTTATAATGGATACAATGCCTTTTCTCCAACAAATGATGATGGTACTATAGCCCCTACTGCTGCTTTATCTGCATTTCCGTATACACCCGAATACTCTATGCAAGCATTACGATTTTTTTACGATAGTTTAGGTGCAAATTTATGGGGTGAATACGGATTTAAAGATGCATTTAATTTATCTAAAAATTGGTTTGCCTCTTCTTATTTAGCTATTGATCAAGGGCCAATTGTGGTAATGATTGAAAATTATAGAACCGGCCTATTATGGAAATTATTTATGAGTTGTAAGGAAGTACAAGCTGGTTTGAAGAAATTAGATTTTCAAAGTCCATGGTTATTAACAAAAAATAAATAGCTAATGAAGTTCTTTTCTCTTTTTTTTGTAATGATAGCAGTTACAGTAAATGTGAATGCACAAGAAAAGCAAACTACTTATTGTAATCCCATTAATATTGATTATGGCTATACGCCCATTCCAAATTTTAGTGAAGCGGGACGTCATCGTGCTACTGCTGACCCCGTAATTGTATGCTATAAAAATGATTATTATTTGTTTTCAACCAATCAATGGGGGTACTGGTGGAGTCATGATATGTTGCATTGGAATTTTATAGCAAGAAAATTTTTGCGACCATGGAATAAAGGATATGATGAACTTTGTGCACCGGCAGTTGGTATTTTGGGCGATACTATGATTGTTTTTGGCTCAACATACACCTCTAATTTTACTGTTTGGATGAGTACTAGTCCTAAAAATAATGAATGGAAACCTTGGGTAGATTCCTTTTCTATAGGCGGATGGGATCCTGACTTTTTTGTAGATACTGATGGAAAACTATATATGTATAATGGTAGCAGTAATAGGTATCCTTTATATGGAATTGAATTAAATAGAACAACATTAGCACCTATAGGAACTAGAAAAGAAATGTATTTATTAGAGCCTTGGCGCTATGGATGGCAACGTTTTGGTGAATACATGGATAATACTTTTTTAGATCCTTTTATTGAAGGAGCATGGATGACAAAGCACAATAAAAAATATTATTTGCAATATGGTGCTCCTGGTACAGAAATGAGTGGTTATGCTGATGGTGTGGTAGTTGGTGATCATCCATTAGGGCCCTTTACCCCACAGTCTGATCCATTGTCTTTTAAGCCCGGAGGTTTTGCACGGGGTGCCGGTCATGGAAGTACATTTCAGGATCCGTGGAATAATTGGTGGCATGTATCAACAATGGTAATTAGTGTAAAAAATAATTTTGAACGTAGGTTGGGTATTTGGCCGGCCGGTTTTGATCAGGATGATGTAATGTATTGCAATACATCATTTGGTGATTATCCACATTACTTACCACAGGAAATACAAAATAATAACCATGCTACACTAAACGGAAGTGGCTTTACGGGATGGATGCTTCTGAATTATAATAAACCGGTACAGGTATCTTCAACTTTAGGCGGATTTGTACCTAATAATGCAGTTGATGAAAATATTAAAACTTATTGGAGCGCCGTATCTGGTAATAAGGGCGAGTGGATTATTACAGATTTAGGTGCATCTGATTCAGTTTGTGCTATACAAATTAACTATGCAGATCAAGATGTAGAAAGCCAATTTTTGGGTAAACAAATGGGTATTTTTCATCAATATATATTGTATCATTCAAATGATGGACAGCACTGGTCAGTATTAGTAAATAAATCTGCCAACAAAACAGATATTCCGCATGAATATGTTGAGCTTGCTCAACCAGTTAAAACTCGTTATATAAAATTAGAAAATATACATATGCCTACCGGAAAATTCGCTATTAGTGGATTGCGAGTTTTTGGAAAAGGGTTGGGCGCTATTCCGGATACAGTAAAAAATTTTACTGTTTTACGAACTGAAAAAGATAAACGGAGTGCTTGGTTAAAATGGCAGTTGGTTGATAATGCTTACGCCTATAATATTTATTTTGGAACAGACCCCAATAAATTATACAATGCTATAATGGTTTATAATCAAAATGAATATTGGTACAAAGGAATGGATAAAGAAAAAGCTTATTACTTTTCTATTGAAGCCATTAATGAAAATGGTATTTCAAAAAAAACTACTCCCATTCTGGTTCCATAATTCAGTAAATATTAAATAAAATTTTATGAAAAAAAAGTATTTATTGTTCTTGGCTGTTATTGTTTTCAATCATATAACTTATGCACAAACTGCAACTACCAAAATGAATCAATTCATTGATAGGTTGATGCAAGAAATGACTTTAGAAGAAAAGATTGGTCAATTAAATTTATTAACTCCGGGTGGTGGCATTCCTACCGGGGCAGTTGTTAGCAGCGATGTTGAAACAAAAATTAAAAATGGGCAAGTTGGCGGTTTGTTTGGTGTAATTGGTGCTGATAAAGTACTGCAAGCACAACGCATAGCTATTGAAAATTCACGATTGCATATTCCATTAATTTTTGGCTCCGATGTTATACATGGTCATAAAACAACTTTTCCCATTCCATTAGGTTTAGCTTGCAGTTGGGATACTATTTTAATTAAACAAACCGCTCGAGCTGCTGCTATTGAAGCTACCGCAGATGGTTTAAGTTGGGCATTTTCGCCCATGGTAGATATTTGTCGCGATCCAAGATGGGGCCGTATTGCAGAGGGTGCAGGAGAAGATGCATTTTTAGGTAGCGCTATTGCGGGCGTTATGGTAAGAGGATATCAAAATAACGACCTGAGGAAAGATAATACCGTTATGGCTTGTGTAAAACATTTTGCATTATATGGGGCCGCTGAGGGTGGTCGCGATTATAATACGGTTGACATGAGTAAAATTAGAATGTACAATGATTATTTGCCCCCCTATAAAGCTGCAATAGATGCCGGCGCAGGTAGTGTAATGAGTTCATTTAATGTTATTGATGATGTTCCGGCAACGGGTAATAGCTGGTTATTAACAAATTTATTAAGAAAGCAATGGCATTTTAATGGTTTCGTTGTCAGTGATTATACTTCAGTAAATGAGATGGAAGCACATGGGTTAGGTAATTTGCAAGAGGTGTCTGCTTTGGCACTTAAGGCGGGACTAGACATGGATATGGTGGGTGAAGGTTTTTTAACCACTTTAAAAACATCCTTACAGCAAAAAAAAATTACATTAAATGATATAAATAATGCTTGTAGAAGGATATTACAGGCAAAATATAAGCTTGGTTTATTTGATAATCCCTACCGTAATGTGTCGCCTAATAGGGCAAAGGATATTTTATCGCTTGAACATTTATTACTCTCCCGTAAAGCGGCAGCAAAATCATGTGTACTATTAAAAAATAATAATGTATTGCCTTTGCAGCGAAAAGGTGTTATTGCATTGGTTGGTCCTTTGGCAGATAGCAAACGTAATATGTTAGGTACTTGGAGTGTAGCAGGCGATTGGCATAAATCTGTTACACTAAAAGAAGGTATGGAAAACATAGTCGGTAATTCAGCTAGAATTATATATGCCAAAGGGGCAAATATATCTGATGATACTGCATTTAATAAAAGAGTAAATGTATTTGGCGAAGAAATTGAGATGGGCCCCGCCTCAGCAGAAACAATGATACATGAAGCAGTGGCTGCTGCTAAAAATGCTGATATCGTAGTTGCAGCTCTGGGAGAAGCAGCTGATATGAGCGGTGAATCGTCTAGCCGTGCAGATATAGGCTTACCTGAAAGCCAACAAAAACTTTTGGAGGCGTTAGTGCAAACAGGTAAACCAATTGTAATTGTACTTTTTAACGGTAGGCCGATGGCGTTAGTAAAGGAAAACTCTATGGCTTCTGCCATACTTGATGTTTGGTTTGGCGGCACCGAAGCCGGTAATGGTATTGCAGATGTTTTGTTTGGTAATGAAAACCCTTCCGGTAAATTAACTGCCTCATTCCCTTACAGTGTAGGGCAAATTCCGGTATATTATAATCATCTTAATACCGGCCGTCCATATGTATTAGGTGGTCCAACTAAATTCAAATCTGATTATTTAGACATACCTAACGCACCGCTGTTTCCGTTTGGTTATGGTTTAAGCTATACTAAATTTCAATATTCTCCTATTACATTATCTGATTCTGTTTTAGACAACAATACTACCATATATGCTTCAGTAACTGTTACTAACACCGGTAATTATGATGGGGAAGAGGTGGTGCAATTGTACCTTCGTGAAGAAGTAGCTTCCATTAGTCGGCCGGTTAAAATGTTAAAAGGATTTCAAAAAATTTACCTTAAAAAAGGGGAATCTAAAACTGTTCGTTTCCCTTTACAAGTGGATGCTTTAAAATTTTATAATAGTGATTTGGCTTTTGTTGCTGAGTCAGGAAAATATGATGTAATGATTGGTACAAGTAGTATTGATGTGCAAACTGCCTCATTTACATACAATAATCAATAATTTTTAGCAGTCGTTTTGTTAGATAGGGCCTATTGTAACTTTTTACAGTGGCCCTTTTTTTATCAATCAGTTTCTAATGCTAATTTGCCATTTTTACTTTATCTTTTCTTATAAATTAAATGGTATGCAAGCCAATTATTTGCCACTCTTACACCAGCTAAAAGCCTATTATCAAACAGGCATAACCAAAAATTATGAATTTAGGAAAAGTCAATTACAACGTTTAAAGACGGCCATACTTGCTAATGAAGCGGCTTTATATACAGCATTGCAAGCCGATTTAAAAAAAAGCAAAGAAGAAGCATGGGTAACGGAGTTAGGTATGGTGATTGCAGAAATTAATTTTGCCTTGAAGCATTTAAACAAATGGATGAAGCCTCAAAAAGTGCATACAAATTTGGTTAATTTGCCCTCTGTTAGTAGTATTTATCACGAACCGTGGGGTGTTGTATTAATTGTTGCACCTTGGAATTATCCTGTGCAATTATTATTAAGCCCATTGGTAGGCGCCATTGCTGCAGGTAATGTGGCTGTAATAAAACCTAGCGAATTTGCTACTGCAACTGCGCTTGTTTTACAAAAAATAATAGCAGAAACATTTCCAGAAAATTACATTTTGTGTATTCTTGGCAATGGTGCAGAAGTGGTACCCTCATTGTTGGAAGATTTTACATTTGATTATTTATTTTATACCGGAAGTACAATAGTTGGTAAAGCTATTTACCAGCAGGCAGCGAAAAAATTAGTGCCTGTTACTTTGGAATTAGGTGGTAAAAGTCCTTGTATCATAGAGGCAGATGCCCATTTGTCGGTGGCAGCCAAACGAATAGCGGTTACCAAATTTTCGAACTGTGGGCAAATGTGTGTAGCACCTGATTATGTATTGGTGCATAGTTCAGTTTATGATGCTTTTGTACAAGAAATGAAAAAAGTTATTCAACTTTTTTTTGGCGATGATGCTATTAATAGTGATAGTTATGGAAAAATAATTAATGAAAAACAATGGAGCCGAATAGTAGGCTATTTGCAACAGGGTACCATTTTAGCGGGCGGTATATATAATTTTGAAAAATTATTTATAGCTCCTACCTTATTAGCAGTATCTAATTTGAATGCAGGAGTAATGCAAGATGAAATTTTTGGCCCAGTATTACCCATTCTTTCTTTTTCTACACCGGAAGAGGCTGCAAATGTTATCTCCAACCATCCCAATCCATTGGCATTTTATGTGTTTTCTCAATCTAAAAAAAATGTTGCCTATTGGCTGGAAAGAGTTGCTTCCGGAGGGGTATGTATTAATAATGCTAGCTGGCATTTAACCAATCCCAATTTACCTTTTGGTGGAAGGGGGACAAGTGGTATGGGGATGTATCATGGCAAATATTCTTTTAATACATTCTCCCATCAAAAGGCAGTAATGCAAACACCCGTTTGGTTTGATCCTGCTGTAAAATATCCCCCTTTTAAAGGGAAACTGCGTTTGTTTAAATGGTTAATTCGTTAATTTATTTTCAATTTTAAACTTCTTAGGCAGGCATTTGTTCTTAAATAATTAAATAAATGTATGACAGGAAAACAAGTTTTTTTAAAATGGTTATATCCTTTTACCATGCAAATGGGTAAATGGTTATCCGAAAAAAAAAATATTCAAATAAATGCGCATTTTATTAAACCCACAACTAGCTTTTATGATTTGCAGGCAGTAAATAATGCTGGTACCGTGGTTCATTTTTCTGAATGGGAAGCTAAGAAAGTGTTGATTGTAAATACGGCCAGTTTTTGCGGATTTACTGCGCAGTATGCTGAATTACAAAAATTATATGATTTGTACCCATCCAAATTAATTATTTTGGCGTTTCCTTCAAACGATTTTAAAGAACAGGAACCCGATACAAATGCACAAATTGCACAATTTTGTTCTCTTAATTACGGTGTACAGTTTCTGTTAATGCAAAAATCAGTTGTGGTAAAGTCTGAAATGCAGCACCCGGTATTTCAATGGTTAAGCAACGCTGATAAAAACGGTTGGAATAATCAGGCACCTGTATGGAATTTTAATAAATATTTGGTGAATGAAAGTGGTATCTTAACCCATTACTTTTCATCGTTTATTTCACCCTTATCCCCTCAAATGAAAGCTGCAATTGAACAATGAGGTAGCTTGCACAATTTGCTGCGTAAGGATAAGAATGCACAAGTGTGCGACGCAACAGCAGCCGATATTGCTTATACAGCTGGTGCCATAAAGCTATACCGGACATTTTTCATGATAGTTAATTAGTTCAATGGGGGTTCGTTCAAAAATATAACCGTTATAATTCTCTTCAATTTCAGACAGTATTGCCAATACTTCATTCATTTCTTTTACAGTAACTAATTTATTTCTGTATTCTTTAATACCCGGTAAGTTTTTTAAATAATTGGCATAGTGGCGACGCATTTCATTTATGCCAACAATTGGGCCTTTCCATTCTATAGATTTGATAAGATGTTTTTTGCATACGTCAATTCGTTCCCGTATAGTTGGTGATGGTAATAAAGTTTTTGTTGCTAAATAATGTTTAATTTCTCTGAAAATCCAAGGATAGCCAATGGCAGCTCTGCCAATCATAATACCATCTATTCCATATCTGTTTTTGTATTCAAAAGCCTTTTCAGGGGAGTCAATATCACCATTTCCAAAAATGGGAATTTGAATGCGTGGATTGTTTTTTACTTTGGCAATCAGCGTCCAATCTGCCTCACCTTTATACATTTGTGATCGAGTTCGACCATGTATTGCTAACGCTTTAATGCCCACATCTTGTAGGCGTTCAGCTACTTCTTCAATATTTTTTGAGTGTTCATCCCAGCCCAGCCTTGTTTTTACTGTTACCGGTAAATGTGTTGACTTTACCACCGATTCAGTTAATCTTACCATTAAATCTATATCTTTCAATACACCGGCACCGGCACCTTTGCTCACCACTTTTTTAACCGGGCATCCAAAGTTAATATCTACCAAATCTGGTTGAACGGTTTCTACAATTTTTGCACTAAGGGCCATGGCCTCTTCATCGCCACCAAAAATTTGAATGCCAATAGGGCGCTCATAATCAAAAATGTCTAATTTTCGTCTACTTTTAATAGCATCACGAATTAATCCCTCACTCGAAATAAATTCTGTGTACATTAAATCTGCTCCATTTTCTTTACATACTGCTCTAAATGGCGGATCACTTACATCTTCCATTGGCGCTAATAATAAAGGAAAGGACGGTAAGCTGATGTTTCCTATTTTTACCATTCCATTAAAAATTAATTGGTTAGTTAGTAACCAGAGTGCAAATTTACAATCTTAGTAATAAATGAAGCATATGTTTAATGATATGAATACCGAACAGCATGATTTTGATTCTTTTACAACTGAAAAGCCAATTTTGCGCAGTAGCCGACTTTCTTATTTTGGACAATTGGCTATTTTAATTGGCTTTGCTGGTGTTGGAATTGTAATAAGTAGTGTATTAGCAGTAATTATTTGGATGTTGATGACGCATCAATCATTTACCACCATGGCAACGGATATTTTATTGCCAGCTTATGCTAATGCAGCAAAACTTATTCAATTGGTTATGTCTTTTTGTATGTTCTTTTTGCCTGCATATTTCTTAGCACTGCTTATTAGTCGGAAACCATTGCAATATATGCAATATAATTTGCAATTGAATAAGCGACAAGTTTATTTGGTAATTGCCATGGTGTTTGCAGGTTTATTTTTAAGTGGTGCTTTAACCCAACTAAATCAAATTATTCCAATACCTAAAAAATGGGAAACGAGTTTTAAAGCCATGGAAAAAGCTTATACCGAGGGTGTAAAAGGAATGGCATCTATGAAAAATATAGGTGATTATTTATATACTTTATTGGTTATTGCTATTGCACCTGCCATTTTTGAAGAAACTTTTTTTAGAGGCGGATTACAAAACATACTTGTTAAATGGACCAAAAATGCCGCTGTAGGTATAATTATTACCAGTATTATTTTTAGTGCAGCACATAGTAGTTATTATGGCTTTTTGCCCCGTTTTGGATTAGGCATTATTTTGGGCTATATTTATTACTATGGAAAAAATATATGGTTAAATATTTTATTACATTTTTTAAATAATGGGTTTGCTGTAACTATGTTGTATTTTGCAACAAAAAATGGACAATTAAAAGACGACGCTTTAGATGATACAACTTTCCCTTGGTATATTGGAATTGTGGCGGTTATTGTATTAGTATTATTATTTCGATATTTTAAACAAGTTACTCCAACTCAGGACGATAAGTTAAACGTATATGAAAGATAGAAATACTTGGTTCTTATTAATGAGTACACAAAACGTGCCCCAAGCTAGTATTATAAAAGGGGTGTTAGAAGAAAATAGCATTCCTGTTCAGTTGCTGAATAAATTAGATAGTAGTTATCTTATTTTCGGACATATAGAAATTTATGTGCCCTTACATTTAAAAGATGTAGCACAACATTTATTACAACAATCGCTGTTAAATTAATTTGAAAACCCTACTATGGCCCTGAATCTTCAAACTTTTAAAACCAGAACATTAACTGCCTTCATTTTTGTATTGATAATGTTAGCTGGGTTATTGATTAATGAATGGAGTTTTTTTATACTGTTTTCTTTTATACATTTTGGTTGCTGGCATGAGTACCGACAATTAATCAATAAAATTTACCCACCATATATTGGACGTGGCCTAGTACATGAATATGGGGTTATGGTATTAGGCTGGTTTTTTGTACTTTGGCGCTTCCATAATCCATATCCGGTGGGCCAAATTACTTTGTATGGGTTAGGATGGTATTTGTTTTTATTGATAGCGGTTTTTTTAATGGCAAAAGAAAT
>JAGWPI010000220.1 GCA_028877005.1 Bacteroidota bacterium
AATAGCAGCACGCATGTATGTTTCCGCTTGTTTTAAATCGCCCTTTTGCATGGCCATCATGCCAAGTTGTAGTTTATTGGCTCCTTCTGCCTCAGGCAAAGGGGCACCCAAATCGTTGCTTTTTTTCAGGTGTTTTTCAGCGGTATCAAAATCTTGGTTCATCATGGCTAAATTACCTTTAATGGTAAAATAGGTAGATCGAACGGGTTTATATAAAAGATTAGGAAACCAAATGGTATTCAATATTTTTTCTACTTCCTCCACATTACCCTGCTCCATTGGGTCTTGAATTAAACGCAAAGGGCCAATAAAGAAATGGGTAAAAATGGCAATTACACCCAATAAATACAATACAAATGCCGGCCAAAACCCACTGGTAATGGTTACTACTACTGCTAAAATTAGCGCTACAATACCCAACCAAAATCTATATTTAATAATCAGGTTATAAAATTTCATACTTTCTTTTTATGGGCTGCAAAGATAGGGTGCAAAAGTACAAAGCGTATGCCTGATTTTAAAGGCTTTGGGCGGTAGTTAAAACCTATCATCATTTACCTCTAACCAATTACCTTCTGTATCCTGCAGGTAAATTTGTTGTACACCATCCTGTCTCTGGGTAATACCGTGTTGCTCTCCGGTCCAGCTTTGAAAGGGAACCCCTAGGTTACTTAAATGCGCTATAAAAGCTTTTAAATTGGGTACACTAAAGCAAATATGCGTATTAATATCGTGGTTTGTAACAGATTTAGCTCCCTGAATTAAATGCAGTTGACTATGGGGGGCAATCCTATACCATACATGCCTTCCATCATGAAAAGGTTCGGGAATAGTGTCTAAATACATTACATCATGGTAAAAATCGGCTTGTTTCTGCAAATTATATACATACACAGCAATATGGTTAAGGGTGGGGCGCATTTGTGCCATTGAATTTTTTTGCGCTGAAAGCGAAGTGCTGAGGCATATTAGTATGCTAAAAATGGGGAAGGCAAGCTGTTTCATACGGTTATTTTATGGGAAAGATACAGGTTTTAGGTGGTGCTAATGCCTTGCGGAAATTTGAACTGTTGTTTTAATGTATTTATAATTTTTTTCAGTAAGCCACTTTCAACAGCTTTGGGTGAATAGTTAATCATGCAATTATCCTAAAAATTAGCAGGCTCGTTATAGCTGCAAAATGGGTACTTAGCCCACCTTGCTATTGCCCAAATTCGAGTCAACAGCGTTGCGCAACGCTATTGACTCGAAGCAGTATCGAATCTGGTACGAAGCAATTTCTATAAAATGGCATAGGAAATCACCCAAAAGTAGTAGGGTAAATGCCCCCTCAATTTTTTACATAAACCGATTAATGAATAGGTAATTTAAGCATATTTTCAGTTGTTGTTGATTGTTTTACCACTAACTTTCCTTAACCAAAATAATTGCACATGAAATTAGCCATTGTATTATTGGGTTGGCTTTCGCTTGCGGCCTGCCACACTCAAACTGCACACTCCTATTTAGCAAAAGCCTCAAAAGAAAGAAAAAATGGATGGGTGTATGTGCATTTAACAGGTACGCCAACCGAAATAGGCTACCAACATGGCTATTTATTGGCTTCCGAAATTGATACGGCTATACAGTCTGTAGCTTATTATTTGGCACATGAAACCAAAAAAGATTGGAATTTTTACAGAAGCTGTGCCCAAAATTTTTTATGGAATAAATTAGACAGGGAATACAAAGACGAAATAAATGGCATAGTGGCCGGCTTGCACGATAAAGGATTACACTATGATAGCCTAGACCTAACGGCTTATAATGCAACAGAAGAACTGGCCTTTTACTATGTACCTCAATTAATGAATCAGGCACATTTGGGAAGCGGCAATAACAAGGCGCCGGGAAATTGCAGTGCTTTTATTGCAACCGGTAGTTATACCAAAGATGGTAAAATTGTTATGGGGCATAATAACTGGACCGAATATATCATTGGCCAACATTGGAATGTAATTGCAGATATAGTACCGGAAAAGGGTAATCATATATTGATGGATTGTATGCCCGGGTTTATTCATAGTGGTGATGATTTTGTTATTACCGACAAGGGAATATTGATAACCGAAACTACCATTACCCAGTTTGTTGGATTTGATACATCCGGCATTCCCGAATTTGAAAGGGCAAGAAAAGTAGCGCAATATGCCAATAGCATTGATGATGCCATTGCTATTTTTACCAAAGGCAATAATGGCGGCTATGCAAACGATTGGTTATTGGGCGATACTAAAACCAATGAGGTGGCTAAATTAGAGTTAGGGTTAAAAAATTACAGGGTATGGCGTAGTAAAGATACAGCCATGATTGGTTCTAATTTCCCTAGCGACCCAACACTCATTAAAGAGGAAACTACTTTTAATGTAAATGATGCTACTACCAGCCCCAATGCCCGTAAGCGTAGAATGGAACAATTGGTGCTTGTAGATATGAAGGGCAAATTAGATGCCGCTACCGGCCAACAAATTGAAGCCGACCATTATGATGCGTTGGATAATAGGACTGCTAATAATCGTTGTGTAATTTGTGGCCATATTGACGAAGATGCCAAAGGTTGTTCAGAATGGGATTTGGCACCTTATTACCCCATGGGGGCTGTTCAAGGCAAAGTAACCACTGCTGCATTGGCCAATAAAATGCAGTTTTGGGCACATATGGGGCACCCTTGCGGTGAAGATTTTATTGGCGAAAAATTTTATAAAGCGCATCCTGAATATGCCTGGCAATCAAAATATTTAAATGATATGAAAGCCTGGCCATGGACGTTGTTTACGGCCACAACCGTTGCAAAAACGGAATAGTTAAGGCTATGCAGGCAGAAGAGCTGTAGGCTATATTTTCTCATGGGTTCCCCATCAAATATTGCAGGAAACGCCTACATTTGTGGCCATTTTTAGGATGCAACCTAAAAAATGGTCTCATAGTTCAATGGATAGAATAGGAGTTTCCTAAACTCTAGATCCAAGTTCGATTCTTGGTGAGACCACTAGCATTTTTAATCAATTAATGGTACTGCAGCTTTTGCGCTGCTTTTTTTGTGAAATTGTGTAGAAATAGCATTTGCATATAGTACGCTCTGCTACATTAGCCTAATAATACCTCAAAAAAATATTTCTAAGCCTATTATTATACCGGTAAATATTTTTTCTGCCTCTACTGCCTAAGCATTCGTTATGTTTACCAAAACAATTCCCAATAATATTTCTATAGGGTGAAACAACGTTTAGTGCAACCGAGGCAATTATCAGTAATTCATTTTTTAATTACAGTGGTTTTAAAATTGCTGATTTCTAGCAAATTCAATGATCATCAGCTTGTTGTAAATATATCAACAATCAATTTTATGAAAATAAAGGGTTTCTCCCTCATAATTTTCTGCCATTAAACATAACTGCTATGCAGCAAGCGAATAATGTAGCTGTAGAGGAAGCATTCAATAAAAATCAATAAAATATATTATGTAATTTATTTGAATGAGCTGTAATCGCTCATTTAATTTGAATATCAATAGGCAACCTGTTTTGTAGTTGCAACATTGAAATATATGTAGTAAAACCCCTAAAAGGGTTTTTGCTGCTTAGGATACTTTAGATTTGCCATTACTATTTTGAAAATAACCATTGTATTTACTTTTTAGAATCGGGATGCACAGTATTCAAATTCTTTAAAGCAATCAAAATCTTATGACAACCATTACATTTCAGTTTAACGGCAAAAGCAATATTGCAAAAGTTACGGAATTAATATCTTATCCTAATACAGTGTATAAGGTAGAGGTACAGGAAGATGATATTGTAAAAGAGTTTGGCAGTACATTTTATTTTCCCAAAACCACTTTGCAAAAAATACAAATTCCACCTTGCACCAAAAAAGAATTGGAATTATATGCAGCCATGCTTTTGGAAATATTTGATGAAGTGTTAAGGAACTAATACTGTATACAACCTTAATTGTAGGGCATGATAATTATTAATGTCCTAATACTGTGTGGGGTTCATATAAAGTTTCTAATTGGTTTATTTCATCTGCTGATAATGTTACTTGCAATGCAGCCACTGCATCTTCTAAATGGCCCGGTTTGCTGGCGCCAATAATAGGTGCTGTAATATCGGGCTTACTAAGTACCCAAGCCAATGCAATTTGGGCAGGCGGTAATCCTCTTTTTTCCGCAATATTGTTTACAGCCTGGGCTATAACAAAATCACTATCTTTTTGGTATAATTTTTTGCCATACTCATCTGTTTGTGCCCGCAAGGTTTCATTTCTTTCTTTGCTTCTTTTTCCGGTTAATAAGCCTCTGGCCAAGGGCGACCAAGGTATAACCGCTATTTTTTGGTCGCGGCATAAAGGCAACATTTCTCTTTCCTCTTCTCTGTAAATTAAATTATAGTGTGGTTGCATGGAAACAAAGCGGGTCCATCCATGTATATCTGCCGTAAATAAAGCCTTGGCAAATTGCCAGGCAAACATAGAGGAAGCACCAATATAACGGGCTTTGCCTGCTTTTACAACATCATGCAATGCCTCCATGGTTTCTTCAATAGGGGTTTGATAATCCCAGCGATGAATTTGATACAAATCCACATAATCGGTTTGTAATCTTTTTAAGCTGGCATCAATAGAGTGAAGAATGTGTTTGCGAGAGAGGCCGCCATCATTCGGATCGGCACTCATGGGGTTAAATACCTTGGTTGCAATGACCACTTCATGACGTTTGGCAAACATTTTTAATGCATTACCCAGAACAGTTTCACTGGCGCCATAAGAATAAATATCTGCCGTATCAAAAAAATTAATACCCAACGCTAACGCCTTTTTAATAAAGGGTATACTCTCTGCTTCATTTAAAGCCCAAGGCCAACGCTCATTTGGATGGCCATAAGTCATTGTACCTAAACAAATTTTTGACACCTTTAAACCTGTATTACCAAAACGAACATATTGCATATCAATTATATTTTATGTGGCTAAACGGCCTTTTTCGCCCCCATCCATATTTTTTACCGGAATATAAAGTTAGGCATCTGCTAACACAAAAAATGGTTTTGTGCCCATAAAATAGGTTTAAAAAAATGCAGTGAAGGCAGACTTTATTTTGTACCACTAATCACCCAAGCACTGGTATGAATCATAACGGCATTTGGCGTATATTTTTGGTGCAGTTGTGCAATAACTTCTGATTTAATGGTTTGGTATAAATCAGCATCTGCCTTGTTGAGTGCGGCTGCAAAAGGAGCTGCAATTTCTGTCATCATGTTCCAAAATACTTCAGCAGTGCCGCAATGTATAACACTATTGATGGCTGTTTCAATACCATTTTTTAAACCTGCATTCTGTAATAGTTGCAATAGTAGGCCCTGTTGTGCACAGCGAAACATACCCGGTGCTTCCGGCTTAGGTGGTGGTGAAGGCATATATTGTTGAATGGTATTGGCTATTATTGTAACCCAACTATTTTTTTCAGGCATACCCCATACTGTGGTGGTTAATTTTCCACCTGGTTTTAATACACGCAACATTTCAGCAGCAGCCAATTGCATATCCGGAAAAAACATAAATCCAAAACGGCAGGTAACAGCATCAAATGTAAGGTTGGCAAAAGGCAACTCGCATACGTCGCATACCACTGTTTCCACATTGTGTATGCCTCTTTTCTGGGCTTTTTCCAGAGCTACTTCCAACATTTTTTCAGAAAGATCTGTCATTACTACTTTCCCATTTGTTAACTGTTCTGCAATGGTTAAAGCAGGTTCGCCGGTACCTGCTGCAATATCTAATATTATTGATTGATGGAGGGGTTGCAAATAACGAAGCATAGCATTGCCCATAGGTTGCAGAAAATCCATGGTTAAAGTATCCCACTTCTTCCAACCCGGTGAAAATTGGTTCCAGGATGCCTTTTGATTGTCGCGAATTTCTACTAAGTGTTGTTCCATCATTAACTCATTTTTTGTTTAAAAAAAGTTGGAGAGGGATAAAGTATTGAATTGAATTTTTAAAAGGAAATAGGAAGAGAAATGATTAGGAAAGAACAAAAATGTAAACTGCTTGTTATATATAGTTAGCTTTGCAAATACAGATAGGTAAAATAAAAAACGTTTTTGAAACGACAAAGCATCTCAACCTTTTTTTCTTAAAAAGCCCTTAATTTATAACAAATGATAACCAATAGCCAAGCACATTTTAACGCAGTAGCACGGGAATGGGATAAAGACAACATGCACATTAATCGCTCCATATCTATTGCCAATGCCATGCAGGAAATGATACCTTTACGTAATACCATGAAAGCTTTGGAATATGGTGCGGGTACCGGTATTTTAAGTTTTTTATTGAAGGATGTTTTTTCAAAAATTGTGTTGATGGACAACTCGGCTGAAATGCTGCAGGTATGTACCGAAAAAATAAACTACTATCAAACACCACACATTAGTACGCTTGCATTTGATTTAGAGCATGCCGATTATACAGAAACCTTTGATATTATTTATACACAAATGGTATTGCACCACATTATGGATGTGCCGGGCATCTTTAAAAAATTCAGTCATTTGCTCAATGCCGGTGGCTATATAGCCATTGCTGATTTGTATGAAGAAGATGGTAGTTTTCATGAACCCGGTATGCAAGTGCACAAAGGTTTTAAACCCGAAGCATTGGCTGCCCTGCTTACTGCCGAAGGTTTTAAAAACATACAATACAAGCCTTGCTTTAATATTGAGCGGAATAATGGAAGGGTGTATCCGGTGTTTTTACTGGTAGCACAAAAATAGTTGATGGTAATAGGGCTATATTTTGCTTATTTTTTTTATGCACTAATTAGTGGTAAAGCCATATTTTTTATAAATAGCTTTAGCAGAGGGGCTGTTTAAAAATTGCATAAAATCTTTTGCTGCTTGAGGATGAGGGGCATTTTTTAATAAGGCGGCCATATAAACAGCTTGAATATTTTGTTGTGCCGGTAAAGTAATCATTTCAATAGGATGCCCAATGGTTTGTTGGTACAAAGCCTCTGAATACCAAACCGGTCCGGCATCACTTTCTTGGTACATAATACGCATAGGTGTTTGGCGGTGATGGATTTGCGTAAGATAAGTACTGCCATTTTTTACTTTTTGAAGCATAATGGTTTTTTTTAAGGCGTCGCCACCTGCTTTTAAATAAGCCTCTTCAATTCTTCTGCCTATGCCTTCCCATGCAGGGTTAGGCATACTAACCCTAATACCCGGTTTGCCTAAATCTTGTAAATCATGTATATGTTTAGGGTTACCTTTGGCTACCATAATGGCCAATTTATTAAATGCATAAGTAGTTGTATCACGCATTATGGGTAACATTTGCATCATGCGGCTTTTGCCGGCAGTATACACATCGGCTTGTAAAGTAATGCGCATATTACCAATAGTAATAGAGCCTCCTTGTATTTGTTGGGCCAAAATACCCGGCGGCAATGTTTCAGCAAAAATGCGTTGGTATTGGGGATAAGCAGTTTTAAAAGCGGCTAGTAAATCATCAATGCACATGTATTGGTTGCCGGCAAAAAAAACCACCAATTGGGGGTTATTAATATCGCCGTATAAATCGGGCACATTATCCACACCCGGAATGGTAAAGTTTAAAGCACTATTAGGAGGCGTATTCCAAGGCGGATCAAAACGATGCGATTGGGCAAACAAGCTAAGGGGGACAATGAATCCGAATAAAAAAATTAAGCAATATTGTTTCATAAATAATTAAAATTTGTAGGGTGAATGGTAGCGCAAAATTCATTCGAACTTTGGATATAATTACATTTTATTTTGTGATGGCAGATTACCCATAGTTATGGAAAGAAAAAGAAACGGTTTCTTTTAGATCGATCCTCCTTGTACCAAGGTACAGGGCAAAGTTAATTCAGCAGTATTGGTATCGCCGGAAAGGCAGGTCATCATTTTAGAAAAAGCTAATTTACCCAAGCGATAACCACTGGTTTCAACATAGGTAATGCTAGGATGATAAAGGTTAGGGAAAAATCCGTTACTAATGGTAATGATTTTTATTTGTTGTGGAATGAGTAAACCTGCCATTTGAATAGCTTTCATGGCACCTGTTAAAATTTCATCGCTCATACAAAACAATGCATCGGGTATAGGATCGGTGGCCAAATGTTGGGTAGTAATAGCCAAAGCCTCCTCACTGTGGTGTGCATAGGTAATATGGCATAAGGTAGACGATTGCAAGGTGTGCGAAAAACCAAGTATTCTTTTTTTGGTAATAGACATAGCCGGATTGCCAAAAATAGCTAATACCCGTTTAATGGCAGTCTGATTAAGGGCATTGGCAGCGAGGCTAGCAGCGGCAGCATCGGCCACGCAAACCCGGTTGCAGTTGGCTAAATCGGGCACTTTATCAAAAAATACTACCGGAATACCCATATCATACATTTTTTGGAAAGGTTGCATATTTTTGGTAGAAGGGGTAATACAGGCAAATACACCCGAAACCCTGTTTTGGCGTAAGATTTTTAGATTGGTGGCTTCTACCAAAGGGTCATCGCCCGATTGCAGGATAATAAGTGAGTAGCCTTGTTGGCGGCAATCCTCCTCAATGGCAGCAATAAAAGAGTCGTAAAAAAAATTTGAGATGGTAGGTACTAATAAGCCAAATAAATTACTGTTATTGGTACGAAGGTGAATAGCATTGGCATTGGGTTCATAATCCAATGTTTGGGCCAGTTCCACTACTTTGGCCTTGGTTTTTTCAGAAATATCGGGATGGTTTTTCAATGCTCTGGATACCGTAGAAATACTAACCCCTAATACTTCAGAAATTTTTTTGAGCGTGGTATTTGTCATATTAGTCACTTAAACACAGGTTAAGAAATAGAGAAGTTTTCCCCTGCAAACATTTTCGCAAACGTTTGCGGTAGGTTTTAGTATAAATTAAATGTTAACTTATGCAACATTTCAGATAATTTAGATGTCTCATTTACACATTGTTTTGAAAGAAAATTAACAAAAAGTTTTCTTAAAGACGTAAAAGGTGTAAATTTAACACAATAATCTAACTAAACGCTAGCTTTATGAACTTAAAAACGCTTGCCAAAGGTATGTTATACCTATTCTTGGCTTTGTTCTCCACCGCAGCTTTTGCCCAAACCAAAGTAATTACCGGTAAGGTAACCGATTCGAAAGATGGTTCACCTGTTGCCGGTGCCACTGTTGTGGTAAAAGGCACCCAGTATGGTACCCAAACCGGAGCGGATGGTACTTTTAAATTAAATGCCCCTGCTGATGCAAAAAAATTGGTGATTAGTTC
>JAGWPI010000221.1 GCA_028877005.1 Bacteroidota bacterium
ATATTTGCTTATCGGATGATTTGCACAGATACAGTAGAAGATAAAATTTTAAACTTACAAGAAAGGAAAAAAACGCTGGCAAGAGATTTAATTACAGACGATGAGGGCTTTGTGAAATCATTAAGCAGAGAAGATTTAGAATATCTTTTTAGTTAAAAATGAAGATCTGTAACAGGACATAGTACCAATAAAATTTGCTACAAAATTATTTAATTAATTGATTAAAGCCATTATGCATTCTTATTAATAAAAATAGAGGCTGTTCTAAATAAATAAGACAGCCTCTATTGAAAATTAAAGCAACTTAAAGTTGGCTAATTTTTACATCATCTACTTGCTTGGTGCGAATAGCAATGTCAAATTTCTTTTGATCAACACCATTAGCGTTACTAACTACTACAGTTAATTTTTGATACGCTGATTTAGGCACACTAAAACGTTTTACAAAATTTTGATCTTTAAAAGTGTTAGAATAAATCACATCACCACTTTCATCAAAAAAAGTTAAATCAAATTTATTGCCGGTGGGATTGTTGTAGGTTACTGTAAAATTTAAGTAATCCTCGTCGCTTCCGGTATATTTAATCTGAACTTTATTGTCGTTGTTTTCCTCTTTGGTAATATGATTTGCAGCTTGGACGTGCACAGATAAAAATAAAGCTGCTGCTACTAAACTACCTGCAAAAAATTTGTTGGCTACTTTGTTTAATACTACTTTTTTCATGTTTTTGGTTTTAAATGAAATAATACAATGCCTGTGATGCCGAAACATCATTTTTGATTTTTTTAAAAAATTGATTTCATTTGACAACCAATCAGTGAGCTATTTCATAGTAGGCAAGCGGGTGCGTTAAAGAAAAATTCAGTAAGGCCTACTGTATACAAATATTAATACAAGAATTTAAAAAAGGTAACCCATATTTCTATTTTTTTGGTCAGTTAAGGAATTGTTATGCCTTAAACAAACAAACGTTTGTATTTTAAGAGGCTTTTTCTGAAAAAAATTTATATGTAAAAAATTATAATTTATAAATAATAAGCCTTAAGCTAGGCTGAAACAGTTTTGTTTAAAAGCTGCCATAGCGCATCTTTCAAAGCCATTAAGCCCTGCCCAGTTACGGAAGATATAAATAGATGAGGAATCTGCTTAGGCAATTGATTACGTATGGCTTCCTTCAACTCCTCATCCAACATATCAGCCTTACTTATGGCAATCATAAAGTCTTTTTGAAGCATTTCAGGATTATAGGCAGTAAGTTCATCCAACAAAATTTTAAATTCAGCAGCATGATCATTACTATCTGCAGGTATTAAAAAAAGTAGTACAGAATTTCTTTCAATATGCCTTAAAAAACGGTGCCCCAAACCTTTACCCTCGGCAGCCCCTTCTATAATACCTGGTAGGTCGGCAATGCAAAAACTTTTCCCATCCCGATATTCCACCATACCCAATTGAGGAATTAAGGTAGTAAAAGCATAATCTGCAATTTTTGGTTTGGCGGCAGTAATAACACTAAGCAGGGTAGATTTTCCGGCATTGGGGAAACCCACCAACCCTACATCAGCCAATACTTTTAATTCTAAATACTTCCAACCCTCAGTACCGGGTTCCCCTGGCTGTGCATATTCCGGAACTTGGTTAGTAGGTGTAGCAAAGTTAGCATTACCTAAACCACCTCTACCGCCTCGCAGCCAAATTACTTCTTGTTTATCTTCTAAAATTTCTGCTTCAATTTTACCGGTTTCTTCATCTTTAGCAATGGTACCCAAAGGAACTTCCAGCACAATATCTTCACCATCGTGGCCGGTACAGTTATTTTTAGAACCCGGCTCACCATTTTCAGCTAAAACATTTTTATAATAACGTAAATGTAATAATGTCCATAAATTAGCATTACCACGTAATATAATATGTCCGCCACGCCCTCCATCACCTCCATCAGGCCCACCTTTGGCGGTTAATTTATTGCGCATAAAATGTTTGGCACCGGCTCCACCATGGCCACTTCTACAAAATACGCGGATATAATCAATAAAATTATTTTTCTCAGACACTTTATTATGATATAATTGAAGGGCAAAGGTACGGCAATGCAATTACTATTGTGGTTTTGATTCATTCCATGTTTTATAATTTGCAATATTTTCAATAACCGGTGAAACCGTTGGCAATTCCGTGAGTGGAGTACAAACCTCCCAACTTTCATGCATTTGTGTAGGTAAAGATTGATAGAGTTTTGTACCTTCAGTTTTCCACTGCATCATTTCATCTGTAACAATTTTAATTTTTTTAGCAGGGTTACCTACTATTAAACTTCTATTTTCAAACACACTATCCGCCTTTATAAATGCTAATGCACCTACTATACATTCATCACCTAAAATAACATTATCCATAATAACTGCATTCATGCCTACTAAACAATTGGCGCCAATGGTGGCCCCATGAATAATAGCTCCATGGCCAATATGTGCCCCTTTTTTTAAAATAACAGTAACACCGGGGAACATATGTATGGTGCAATTTTCCTGCACATTACAACCATCTTCAATAATAATTTTACCCCAATCGCCTCTTATAGCAGCACCAGGACCCACATACACATCACAACCAATTTGCACATTTCCGGTTACAGCCGCTTGTGGATGAACGAACGAAGAAGGATGAATAACGGGGATATGCTGACGAAACTTATAAATCATGGTATGATTTTTTTGGAAGTTCTAAAACAAGTACCCTTAAATAGCGCAATCATGTGCTGATGTTGATTAAAAATTTGAATTAAATACAATCCGGTACTTTTCCCATTGTGTAATTCTGTTGCTTCAGCTACTAATGTATCTCCAACATGCACGGGCTTTAAAAACTGAATAGAGGTATCTAATGCAACGGATAACTGATTACGACTATTACATGCAAATGCAAATGCACTATCAGCCAATGTAAAAGCAATACCACCATGCACAATTCCCAATCCATTAATCATTTCAGGCCTAACATGCATGGTAATTTTACTATATCCTTCTTTAATTTCTAAAAGTTGAATACCTAACCATTGAGAAAAAAGGTCATCTTTCATCATTTTGTTTACAACCACTTCATAAGAATTATTGGTATCCATAAAATTTATTTAATTACCGTTGAAATGAGGATTTCTTTTTTCAATAAATGCGGCTACCCCTTCTTTAAAGTCGTGGGTAGATGCGGCCTTTTGTTGAAGTACATCTTCAAGTATTAGTTGCGTTTCTAAATTTTGTGAAAGAGATGCCTGAAGAGCCTGCTTAATATAAGCCAACGCTTGTGTAGGCATTTTAGATAAATGAACAGCTAATTTTTGTGAAGACAGCACAAAATCGTTGGCAGAAAATACTTTGTAAATCATACCCATAGATGCAGCTTCGGCAGCAGAAATTTTATCACCCAACATCATAAGAGCCATTGCTTTTTGATAACCAATTAACCTAGGAAGAAAAAAAGTACCACCACTATCAGGTATTAATCCAATTTTAGAAAATGCTTGAATAAAAGAAGCTTGTTCATGGGCAACTATAATATCACAAGACAATGCAATATTAGCACCGGCACCGGCAGCAACGCCATTTACAGCAGCAATTACAGGCTTTTGCAATTGTTGCAATTGAAGTATTATGGGGTTAAAATGCTCCTTTAATATTTTGTCCATACCTGGACCATTGGGATCTATAACTTCTTCTAAATCCTGCCCTGCACAAAAACCTTTACCGGCACCCGTAAGGTATACACAACGCACATTGGGAGTTTTACATGTATCTAATTTTTCTTGTAATAGCACGGCCATTGACCTATTAAAGGCATTAAGTTTTTCCGGCCTGTTTAGTGTAATAAAGGCAATACCGTTATTAATTTCAAATAAAATTTCGGACATTGATAAATATTAATGACATTTAAAATAATCAAAAGGTTCTTTACAATCTAAACATTGATACAAAGCTTTACAAGCTGTGCTACCAAAACGTGATACCATGTGTGTATGGTAGGATAAACATTGTGGACATTGTATTGCTTCTTCTTTTTGAAAAACTTCCGGATTGCAAACAGCTTGCTTTGGTAGTGGGGGGGCAATGCCATATGCCTTCAATTTTTCTTTTCCTTCTTTTGTCATCCAATCTGTTGTCCATGCTGGTGAAAGTGTTTGTTCAATATTCACTTTCTTAAACCCATTTTCTAATAACACCATATGCAATTGCATTCGAATTACATCCATTGCCGGACATCCACTATAAGTAGGTGTAATGGAAATTGTAACAGTATCGGAGTTTTCTACGCATACTTTTCTTATAATACCCAGCTCAACTACTGATAAAACGGGCACTTCCGGATCTTTTACAGTAGACAATAATTGCCAAACTGCATCTTCGGTATGTTGTTGATTACTTACCATATTGCATTGGGAAAAGTTCGGGGTAAAAATTGCATTTCAGCTAAAATATATCCTAAATGTTCAGTATGCTTCCCTATTTTACCTCCGGTTTGATGCCATTGGTTCAACGATTGCGTAGGAAGCGTTGCCTGTTCAAAAATTTGATTCATTTTATCCAGCCAATTGTTTTTAAGTGATGTATATGTAACATCATCTAAATGATAATATACTTTTTCATACATAACGGGCTCAAACATTTCGCCCATATATGGCCATAAAAATTCTATTGCTTGTAACATACGGCTCTTACTTTCATGAGTTCCATCGCCTAATCTTATTATCCACTCGCTACTCCATTTAACATGGTATTGAACCTCTTTTAACGACTTTTCAGCAATACCGGCCAAATTTAAATCGGTATGTTTTTGGAGCAATTGAAATAAATAAAAACGATAAACACTAAAACTACATATCTTAAGTATAGTTTGGGCCCAATCTCCATTAGGCAATTCTACTAATAGATGATTTTTAAAAGCATGGGTATCTCGTAAATAAGCCAAACTATCTTCATTAATTTTTTCGGGTAATATATCAAAATCTATTAACGTCAATGCCACATCATTAGAAATGTCTTGCAATTGTGTAGCAATATATTGATACAAATGACGCGATTGCCCAACAAAATCTAAGGCTATGTTAGTTAATGCAATATCTTGTTCTAAAATTGGCCCATGTCCGCACCATTCACTGCAACGATGCCCCATTATAAGACTATCATCAGCAAGATGCAACAAAGCATGAATAGCCATTGTGTTAGTAGAAGCAGGATTTAGATTAATAGTTTCAGCATTCATGTACATTCAATTTAGGAATATAATAATTACATGTATTTTAATTCGTCGGGAAGTTGATAAAAAGTAGGATGCCTATATATTTTATCGTTGGCGGGGTCATATAAAGCATTGGCATCATCGGGATTTGATGCATGAATATTTTTACTTTCTACTACCCAAATGCTTACACCTTCCATTCTTCGGGTATATACATCTCTGGCATTTTCAATAGCCATTGCAGCATCGGCAGCATGTAAACTACCTACATGTTTATGATCGAGCCCTTGCTTACTCCTAATGAAAACTTCCCATAAAGGCCATTCGCGTGATGAAGAAGTAGCAAGGGTACCACCTTCAATTTCACCATAATCGCCGTATAAAAATTTCCGAAATAAGGTTATCATGTTGTATTTTTTATTGTGTTGTATTTATTTAGGAAACCGGAACTTGATTAGTTTTATTTTCAGTATCATAACTATACTGCCTTGCCGCCTTCTTTTCTTCATAAGCTAATGCAGCTTCTCTAACCCAAGCACCGTTTTCCCATGCCTGAATCCTTGTGGAAAGTCGCTCTTTATTACAAGGTCCATTTCCTTTTACCACATTCCAAAATTCATCCCAATTTATTGGTCCAAAATCGTAGTGTTGTTTTGCTTCGTTCCATTTCAAATCTTTGTCGGGCAAAGTCATTCCTAAAAATTTAACTTGTTCTGCACAAACATCTACAAATTTTTGGCGAAGTTCATCATTAGTAAATCGTTTAATTTTCCATTGCATGCTTTGAGCAGTATGGGGGGAATCATTGTCAGAAGGACCAAACATCATTAATGCCGGCCACCACCATCGGTTAATAGCATCCTGACACATTTTTTGTTGTGCTTTATTTCCTTTAGATAAAGTGAGTAGAATTTCGAAACCTTGACGTTGATGGAAACTTTCTTCCTTACATATACGAACCATGGCACGTGCATAAGGGCCGTATGAACAGCGCGACAAAGGTACCTGATTCATAATAGCAGCGCCATCTACTAACCAACCAATGGCGCCCATATCGGCCCAGCTAATGGTAGGATAATTAAAAATGGAAGAGTATTTTGCTTTATTAGTGTGTAATTGTTGGTACATTTCGTCGCGAGTGATACCTAAAGTTTCAGCGGCAGAATACAAGTAAAGGCCATGTCCTGCTTCATCTTGCACTTTTGCTAATAAAATAGCTTTACGCCGAAGAGATGGAGCCCTAGTAATCCAATTGCCTTCGGGAAGCATACCCACTACTTCACTATGTGCATGTTGCGAAATTTGACGAATAAGTGTTTTACGATATTCATCAGGCATCCAATCGCGTGGTTCTATTTTAATATCTTGGTCAATTTTCTTTTGAAATTGAATGGCCAATGTTATTGTATCCATAACCAAATTTTTTATCCATCAAAAATAAGAAAATACGTTTGGTTTACTAACAATTGTTAGCTTATTTAACATCATAATCTATCCAAACTTCATCAGAGGCAGGGTGACTTTGGCAAGTAAGAATGAAACCATTGGCTACTTCTTCGGGTTCTAAGGCATAATTTGCATCCATATTTACTTTACCTTTAATGAGTTTAGCTTTACAAGTAGCGCAAACACCGGCTTTACAGGCATAAGGCACATCAGCGCCTTGCTGTCGTGCAGCATCTAAAATGTTTATTCCATTGGCACCCAACGGAAAATGGAAGCTATGCCCATCTAATTGAATGGTAATTTTACTATCCGCAGAACGTACTTCGGCACTGTTGGTTATGGATGTTCGGGGCGTAGCATGCAATGCTGTAAATAGTTCAAAATGAATTTGTTTTTGTGCTATACCGTTTTGAGCAAGAAAATCTCTTACAACAGTAATCATTTCTGAAGGGCCACAAATAAAAAATTCATTCGCAGAAAGATCAAGCAATTGTTTGGTCAAAACAGTACACTTAGCTTCATCTATTCTACCTTCATATAAAGGCGTTTCTACCCTTTCTCTGCTAAAAATGGGAATGAGCATAAAACGGTTGATGTATTTATTTTTTAATGCCTCTAATGGCTCTTTGAAAAGCATGTGGGCTCGGCTTTTGTTGCCATATACTAATGTAAAACTGCTGTATGGTTCTGTATGCAGTGTTTCTTTAATAATAGACAAAATGGGTGTAATACCACTTCCGGCAGCAAATGCCACATATTTTTTATGATGTTCTGGTTTCAGTGGTGTATAAAATTTACCCATTGGTGGCATAACCTCAATTGTATGGCCCGGTTGTAAATGATGAAAAGCATAGTTAGAAAAAACGCCATCGGGTAACAGTTTAACACCAATACACCACTGTTGCTCTGAGGGTGCTGAACACAATGAATAAGTTCTACGAACTTCCTCACCCTGTATCACTGTTCGGAGGGTGATATACTGCCCTGCCTTAAAAGAAAAAATCTGTTTCAATGAGTCAGGAATCTCCAAACAAATGACAACTGCTGTTTCAGTTTCCCGGTAAACTTCCTTCACTTTTACAGGATAAAAATGTGCCACAAATAAATATTTAATGTTTGAAAAAGAGGGGGAAGCTATTAGCCATTAATTTTTAATCCACCTACCAAAATTGTAATCATATTTTCCTCTAACACATTGCCGCTGATACGCTGCTTACTTCTATGCCAGCTTTCAATGCCGCTAATGGCGTGTAACATAATAAGAACGGCAGTTGTAGCATCAATGGGTTTAATTTCTTTTTGTTGAATACCTTTTTCTATAATGGCTGCAAAACGTTTACGATAAGTACGCCGTTGATTTTGAAAATTAGATAAATAGGGATCTTCTAAATATTTCCATTCTCTATCACTTACATATACTTCATCAAAATGATCTATCATACCATTGATATGAAAACGCAATATTTTTTCAATTTTTTCAATGCTGCTGCAAGATTCCGCTTCAACCATTTCCATAAATTGACCATATCGGTTGGCTACACTAAAGCATATTTCATGTAGCAATTCACTTTTACTTTTAATATGGTTATACAGGCTGGCAGCTTCAACCCCTACTATATCAGCCAGTTCTCGCATACTGGCAGCTTTGTATCCTTTTTCTTTGAATAAAGTTGCGGCTTTTGCCACAATTACTTCTTTGCGTGAGTTGTTTGTATCTGTTTTAATTCTTCCCATGTTACAAAAATACACTAACTAACGTTAGCGACAAACAAATGATGTAATTGTTAGTTTAAGAGGCATACCGCTGGTTATCCATAAATATAACCATACAGCAGGTGTGGCAAGTAAAAGTGAATCAAATCGGTCTAAAAATCCTCCATGGCCAGGCATTATTTCACCACTGTCTTTAACCCCTGCCAAGCGTTTTAGTTTGCTTTCCCATAAATCACCTAAATTACCAAATATGGCGGCAATTATTGTTATGCCCAAAGCAGTGCTTAACAATATACCTGTAATTTGAGTGGCTATAATGGTAACCAAGGCTATAGCTATTATAGCCCCACCAATAGTTCCTTCCCATGTTTTTTTGGGAGAAATGGGCGAAAGTTGGGTTTTCCCAATGAATGAACCCACTAAGTAAGCCATTGTATCATTCATCCAAATAGTAGCAATTAATATTAGAACAACAATTAAGCCGGGTTGGGTATTGATGTGTATTGTATTTAGTACCGGCCAATAGTCAAAACGTAAATTCATCATTAAACCCCAGCTTAACGATATATAAAGCAGACCTAATAACGAGTAACCAATTATTTTTAAATCAATTTCTTTCTTA
>JAGWPI010000222.1 GCA_028877005.1 Bacteroidota bacterium
AAAATAAAGCCTATGATACACTAGCCTATGAAGTAGCTAGAACCATTACCGTTAATAAAAGTTTAGCTGTTGTTTTAGGTGTGGCTCCCTTGTTAAGCATTAATGCCTTGTATACTATTTATTTTTATTCTGCCAATGCGCTTACCGGATTAATGTGGATATTAATTATACCCTTAGTTGCTGTGGCTTTTTTATTAACCTATTTACATAAATATACTTGGCATAGTATGGCCCATTTAAAATGGCTACATATTGCTATTATAGGTGCTTCTGTACTCTTATTTTTATTTATACCTTTAATTTTTTTAGTGAATATTAACTTAATGTTATTCCCCGAAAAGTGGTCAAGTATTCACGGATTTATTAGTGCTTTGTTTTTACCCAATGTTTTTCCGCGATACCTACATTTTATTTTTGCCTCCTTAGCTGTTACAGGTTTATTTTTATTTTGGTATGTAGGTAGAAAAAATTATCCTTTTGAAACCATTTTTCCGGGTTCCTTTTCTAGATATGATGTAAAAAAAATATCTTATTCTCTTACATTAGGTGCAAGTGTAATGCAGTTTTTAATAGGCCCTATTGTATTAATTTCATTACCTTCTAAAGGTTTTGGGTGGGGCTTACTGACAATTATTATTATAGGTGCTTTTTTGGCGTTAATTGCTATGTGGTGGATTTGGAAAGCATTAATAGGCCCAAGAGATCTAATTAATAGGAGATTTGGTGGTGTTGTTATTTTAATGAGTATTACCGTATTATTTATGGGAAGTGGTCGCCATGTGTATCGTGCTAATGCTCTAGATCCACACAGACAATTAATGGCTGAAAAAACAGCAGCCTTTGAAAAATTATCTGAAGAAGCTCGAATGCATCCTCAGCAAATGCAAGATGCCAGTACGTTAGATACCGCTTTGGGGCCTGTTGCAAAAGGGGCATCACTGTTCAAATCTAATTGTAGTATTTGCCATCAGAAAGACACAAAATTAGTAGGTCCACCTATTACAGAAATGGTTAGTATTTATAAAAATAATGTTTCCGGTTTAGAACAATGGATAAAAGCGCCAGGCAAAAAAAGACCCGATTATCCACAAATGCCAACACTTAGCCAACTTTCAGATGCAGATAGAGCTAATTTAGCACAATATATTTTATCTATTCACTAATAAAAAATTATATATGTATACTGTTATTTTTACAATGATAGCCTTATTGTTGATTATTTTGATTGGGATACAACTGGTTCGGTTATATGCTTACATTATTGCTTTAAATAAGGATGTTAATTTATTAAAAATACACGCAAAAGAAGAAAAGGAATATCAATTTATCAGAGGGCTGTATTAAGATTTATTTATCAAAATCATGAATTTAAACTATAAAGATTTTAAATATTCAATGATGGCTTTTCTGTCCTCTTCCGATAAATTATCGCCAAAATTATGTCCATAATTACCATAGCCCGGTAAAGTAGTATTATATATTTTTTTACCGCCCTTTTTTTTATGGTTAGTATAATTCCAGCCTACTTCAACATAATTATAAGAAGGTTTTCTAAAATCTCGGCTCCAATAAGTAGGACGCTTTTTGCTATTTAATACCCCTTCTAAAGTAGGTACGGAGCCATTGTGAAAGTAAGGAGCTGTAATCCAAACGCCATCTAAAGGTGGTGCTATGTAACCATTATATGGAACTAATTTGGCAGGATGATAGCTGGTAGCAAACCAACTTTTATTAAACCATTCAATAAACTGCGGATTTTGTTGGTTGGATTTATAAAGTGATGAGTCGGTACCAATTATTTTTTCAGGTATTAATAAATTTGGATATGTACTTTCTTTTCCATAAGTTCCATGACATTTACTGCATTTAGTTGTAAATAATAATTCTCCCTCATTGGCTAAGTCTTTGTTAATGGGTTTTGGGTATTTTGGCGGATTTATTGATTGAATATAGGCTAATACATCTGCAAAGTGTTTGTAAACCTCTGCAGCTTCTGTTGTATCTTTTACTGTTAAAATATTACTTAGCATTAAAAATTTTCCAAAATCACCACGACCAAAACCAGTATAAAACATGGCGTTTTTCTTTTTTAATAGCCACCAAGCAGGGGCATCTGTTGGTATTACTTCTTTGGGAATATCTAGTATTGTGCTATCACTCCATTGTAAGGTAATTGGATTGCGATGGGCCACTAATAGCATGGCTAACCTGTCTGCTGCATTTACTCCTCTTACTTCGGTTTGTAAGTCTGGATATATTGCATTAAATGATTGTACAATGGTTTTGCTTCCTTCAAATTGTTTGGGTGCAATTGATTTTAATATTTGAAAGGTTGTATTGGTTAAAATAGTATTTTGTTTTTTTGTATTACTAAAGTCAATAAAACTATTCCCTAATCCTACATATAATTGTTTATCAAAAACTTGTGCATGGCATTGTAAGCAGTTGGGAACAACCATGTCAATACCTTGTTCGTTTTTTATAACATTAAAACCAAATGGAACTGTTGAATTTTTTCCGGTACGTTTTAAAAAGTTTTCTTTGTCTTTACCTGCTATAATTCTGTAAAATCGATAAGGGAATCCACTACTTACATAATTACCTGTTATCAAATATTCGTAGCCTTTGGCTGCATTGCCTTGCTGTTGTTGAGAGGGGGGGATGGGTTCAGGTTTTACTGAATTGTTAAACTTTTCAGAAACAGTTGCCGATAATGTAATTACAGCGATAATAAATAGTGTGCCAATAGTTTGTTTTCTATACATTCCTAATTTTTTTACATGGCTTATTCATATAACAAGCATAGGAACATTTTGTTAAAATTAGTATTAGGTTTCTGAATTTTCTTTTTTACTTAATAAATAATTAATCCATCTATCCAGTATATTCCCTGCTTTTTCTTCTGCTTTATTTATTATACGTTCTACATTTTGTTGAATGGCAGGAATGCCTAGTAATGTAATTAAAACATTACTTTTTTTAAGTAGAGGGTATTTTTTAAAAATGGTATTTTTAATAAGTGTGGGATAATTTTCCTGTAGAATATCCCACCGCATTCCTATGTTTGTTTCTAATACCTTCTTTTCTTGTTTTAATTCCCAAATTGCATTGTTTAGATCTGATAAACTGGAAATATTTTTTATTGGTTTCATATAAATTTTTTAGCTAGTGATGGGCTTCTTTATTATTTTAATCTTCTAAGTCTGTAGTTTGTTGCTGTATAATTATTTTAATAAAAGGATTAATAAAAAGTTGTTTCCTAAAAATGGTAATTAATACAATTAAAATAGTAAAAATGATTACCGTTATTCCAAAACCAGCGGGTATATTTTGCAAAAGGGCTCCCATCCAAAAGCTAAATGCGAAACCTGCAAACAACAATAATCCAAAAAACAAAAAAACAAAAATTAGCATCCATAGCAAAAGTCCACCTATGGTAGCATTTTTTTTAATTAATTCAAGTTTGAATATTTTTATTTGGATGTTTGCATAATCCTGCACTATTTTCTTAGCATCCTCCAAAAATTCAAATAAAGTAGTATGATTCGTATCCATTTTTTTGATTAAAGTTAATTCATTTTGCGTTAACAACTTATTAATGTAAAAAGCAACTGTTGTAATTTTTTACATAAGCATAATAAAAAATTAACTGAAGTGTTACAACAAATAATCATTGTTATCTGCAGCGCTAATATGCTAGATGGTATATTAATAAAATATTATGATACTACGTTATAATTTACTTAATTAATGTGGAAGGAAATACTATTTGAAATTTTTTTGATTAATTCACCGATTTTAAAATACCGCCGGTCTTTTGTAAAAAATACAATTGTTGATTTTCCATGTAGT
Source organism: Bacteroidota bacterium (assembly GCA_028877005.1). Classification (GTDB taxonomy): domain Bacteria; phylum Bacteroidota; class Bacteroidia; order Chitinophagales; family Chitinophagaceae; genus Hydrotalea. The sequence goes on from JAGWPI010000222.1 coordinate 3,853, forward strand.
GAATGACTCCTAAGTTTTTATTATCTCTGATTGGCTGTATATTAAAGTTATTGAATAATGTAATATGTGAATCTGACAAGTGATTAAGTGATTCAGAACCATATTGTTGCCATACTTTCATAAAATGAAAAATAGTTTCATATCCTTTTAACATCATATCGCTAGGGTAACTATTTAATTGTTGCTTGTATTTTTCAGCTATACTATTATATAATGCCGTATTTCTATTGCAGTAAAATGGTGTAGTATAAACAATACTTGCATTACTATATAAAGGCTGCTCTAAGCCTGGCATAGCATCCCATGTAGGCATTCCAACAACTAATGAAGAAAAGTTTTTAGCATCGCTGGCTGCTTTAATTAATTGCATGGCAAAACCATCATTCAATGAACCGCAGATTAATATATTTTTTTTTGTACTATCTAAATAAGGCGTAATTTGTTTTACTGAAAATGTATCGGGTAACTGTATGGTTAAATATTTTAACGGAATACCATATGTATTGTGGCCCATTTGCGAAAAAATTGATTGTATTATTTCTGCAGGTTTTCCTTTTCTTGTAAATAGAACTATTTTATCGAAGGCATAATTACGTTGTAGATATTTATATATACTAGTACAATGTGTTTGTAGGGTTGAATTTAAAATTATAAAATAAGGGTTATTATTGATACCTGCATTATTAGGGTAGGTGGCAGATATTAATGGTATTTTATGAAGTAATGCAAAATCTGCCAATTTTTTTAAATCCTTCCTATCATTGCTAGAAGTAATAATAAAATCTAAATCTAACATTTCATTAGTTTTTAAAATACTATCTACAGGAAGTTGATTATTTTTTGTATCATAAATCATTACAATGGCATTAACTCCTTGTTTTTGTAATGAATCAACAGCAGCCATAACGCCATTGTAAAATTCTAAACCCGGTAGTACTTGTTTGGGTAAATTTCTATCATCTAACCGGTAAACATTGCCATTAAAAGCAGAATCAATATATATAGGTGAAAATAGGGCCACTTTTATTGGTTGCACCTGCGTTTTTGCCGATGTAAATATGAGCGTTCCTAACAATAAAAAAATAATGTGAAATTCTAGTTTCATGCAATTTATTTAGTATTTTATTATGATACTATTTAAAGGTTATTCCCATTCAATAGTAGCAGGTGGTTTGCTACTAATATCATATACTACTCTGTTAATGCCCTTTACTTGGTTGATGATGGCATTAGAAACATTGGCTAAAAATTCGTAAGGTAAATGCGCCCAATCTGCTGTCATACCATCTACACTTGTTACCGCTCTTAGTGCTAAGGTAAATTCATAAGTTCGTTCGTCACCCATAACGCCAACGCTTTTTACGGGTAATAAAATAGAGCCGGCTTGCCAAACAGTATGATATAAATTTGTTTGCTTTAATGCCTGAATAAAAATAGCATCTGCTTCTTGCAGTAATTGTACTTTTTCTTCAGTTACCTCTCCTAAAATTCGAATAGCTAATCCTGGGCCGGGAAATGGGTGCCGGCTAATTAATTCAGCTGGTATTCCCAACTCTAAACCTACTTTTCTTACCTCGTC
>JAGWPI010000223.1 GCA_028877005.1 Bacteroidota bacterium
GATGCTGTTTTAAAAGCTTTACACAATCATAAAAATTTGGGCCTGCACACAGAAATGTGCAGTGATGGGGTAATTGATTTAATGGAAAAGGATATTATCAATAATAAATTCAAAAAAATTCATCCCAATAAAAACGTAACCAGTTTTGCCATTGGTACCAAAAGATTGTATGATTATGTAAATGATAACCCTGCTTTTGCTTTTTTAGATATTGATTATGTAAACGACCCACACGTAATTAGAAGAAACAATAAAGTAATAGCCATTAACAGCGCCATTGAAGTAGATATTACCGGACAGGTTTGCGCCGATAGTATTGGGCCATTTCAATACAGTGGTATTGGTGGGCAAATGGATTTTATGCGTGGAGCCGCTTTAAGTGAAGGAGGTAAACCCATTATTGCTTTAACCAGCCGTACTAAAAAAGGTATTTCCAGAATTACCCCTCATTTAAGAGAAAGTGCAGGTGTTGTTACTACCAGGGGCCATATTCATTATGTAGTAACAGAGTACGGTGTGGCTTACTTATATGGTAAAAATTTAAGGCAGCGGGCAAAATTACTGGTGGATATTGCACATCCCGATGATAGAGAGGCATTAACCAAAAGTTGTTACGAACGCTTTAAAATTTTTATTTAAACCCGAAAATTACCCTGCTGCATTTTGGTGTATTAAACAGGATGCCTTAATATTGCAGCCCCAAGCCCAGATGGCGGAACTGGTAGACGCGCCAGACTCAAAATCTGGTTATCGCAAGGTAGTGCAGGTTCGATTCCTGTTCTGGGCACAAAAAGTGATTTTTAAAAATCACTTTTTTTCATTTTACGATAATAATTATCAATCTATTCCTTTGCTAACTCAACTTTTATCAAACAATTTATTTTTGTTAGTACAATAACACTAACAAGTATTCATATTAATTATCTTTATCTGCTAAAACCTGAAAAGCATGTTGAAAGTAGGAGTATTTGGCGTTGGCCATTTAGGTAAATACCATTTAAATAACTGGAAAGAAATAAAAGATGTAAAATTAATTGGTTTTTTTGATCCCAATAATGATGCTGCAAAAGAGGTAACCAACCAATATGGCATTAAAAGATATATGGATGAGGAAAAATTGATTGATGCCTGCGATATTATAGATGTAGTAGTGCCAACTGATAAACACTTTGAAATTTGTATGGCTGCTATTAGAAAGGGGAAACATGTATTTGTAGAAAAACCCTTTACAAATACTATTCAAGAAGCTAAAAGCCTGGTAAACATGGTAAAAGAGGCTAACATAAAGTTACAAGTTGGTCATGTAGAGCGCTTTAACCCCGCATTCCAAGCTATTAAAAATTTAAAACTAAATCCTATGTTTATTGAAGTACATAGGCTGGCTCAATTCAATCCTAGAGGAACTGAAGTAAGCGTAATTTTAGATTTAATGATACATGATATTGATATTATTTTAAGTCTAGTAAAAAGTGGTGTAAAAAACATTTATGCCAGTGGTATAGCTGTAATGACAGACACTCCGGATATTGCAAATGTTCGTATAGAATTTAATAACGGCTGTGTGGCTAATTTAACCAGTAGCCGAATAAGTATGAAAAAAATGCGTAAAATACGCTTATTTCAAAAAGATGGCTATTATGGGATTGATTTTTTAGAAAAGAAAACAGAAATTATTACTTTGAAACAACCCGATGATAGACACAGCTTTTCTTTTGATATAGATACCCCTAATGGCACAAAAACCATTGCTGTATCAAATCCGGAAATAGAACCCGCAAATGCAATTTTATTAGAATTGCAAAGTTTTGTTGATGCTATTAATAATAACAGCCCTACTTTAGTAAGTGAAATTGATGGGTTATTAGCACTTGAAGTGGCCCACCAAATTCTTTCAAAAATTAACAATAACAATATTGCCATTTCTTAATTAAGCGCAATGTCTTACAAAACTTTAGAAATAAAGCTTGCTAATAAAGCAGAACATAGGCATCTAATTCAAAACAAACGATGGCTATATTATGCTTGTAAAAGATTAATTGATATAATACTAGCTGTATTGGCTCTTATATTATTATTTCCATTCATTATTTTAATATGTATTAAGACTAAATTTTCCTCGCCAGGTAGTATTTTTTATTGCCAAGAAAGAATAGGTTTCAAAGGAGCTCCATTCATTATCTATAAGTTTAGAAGTATGTATGCAGATGCTGAAATAAATGGGCCACAGCTTTCATCAGATGATGACCAACGCATAACCCCTTGGGGAAAAATTATGCGCAAATGGCGATTAGATGAAATCCCTCAATTATGGAATATTATTAAAGGCGATATGTCGTTAGTTGGACCTAGACCAGAAAGACAATTTTATACTACCCAATTAATAGAAATTGTTCCAAATTATGCTGCATTATTTTTGGTAAAACCAGGATTAACTTCTTTAGGAATGATTGAATTTGGCTATGCATCTAGCCTAGATGAAATGGTGGAAAGAGCACAATATGATATACTTTATATTGAAAAAAGATCATTCTTACTTGATGCCGGCATTATTTTGAAAACATTTTTTATAATTATTTTGGGGAAAGGAAAATAAGGAAAATTGATGCATGAATAGCAAATGGCAATTAATCCCTTCACATGAAATTGATGTATGCAAATGGAATACATGCATTAATCAATCCCATCAACCTTTAATATATGCCAACACTTATTATCTCAATGCATTATGCACACAATGGCTGGGTTTAATTGTACAGGATTATGAAGCAGTAATGCCAATACCAATAAAAAAGAAATGGGGAATTACCTATTGCTACCAGCCAACATTTATTCAACAATTAGGACTATTTCAAAAAATTAGTTGCCAACATTCTGTTCATGAAATTCTGAAATGGATATCAGCTCAATTCAGATATGGTGATTTATTTGTGCCTTTACTTGATCCAATTCCTCATATTTCAAACTGTGCAATAGAGATGCGCGATAATTTTACTTTGAATTTAAATGATAATTACACAAATATTGCTGCAAGGTATTCCGGCGATTTAAAGCGAAATTTATTAAAAGCTCATCAGTACCAATTAGTTTACCATCACAAAATAACACCAAAGGTTATTTTAACACAATTCTATCAACAGTATCACCAGATTATACATCTAAACAAAAATAGCCTAAATGCCTTTGAGCAACTATTATTAGAAAAACAAATGCAGTCACATTTTTTTGTTAGAGCCGTTAATAACATAGAAGGAGAAATAGTAGCAGCAGGAATTTTCTTAAGAGATAATTATAGAATTTATAATATCATCAATTTTACAACCCCAACAGGCCGAAAACAAAGTGCCAACCACTTTTTATTAGATAGATGTATTTGTGAATTTGCTGGTACTAACCTTATTTTTGATTTTGAAGGTTCCACCCATAAAGGTATTCAGAAGTTTTATAAAAATTTTCAACCCACCCATCAGCCTTATATACATTTACACATTAATCGGCTTCCTATCCCATTTAAATACTTAAAACAATGAAGGATCTTGTAAAAATTTTTCAGCTATTAACAAATCAATAGGGCGTGTAATTTTTATATTTTGATACTCTCCTTCAATTAAGTGAATAGGGATACCGGAATGCTCAACTACTGTAGCTTCATCTGTAAATGTTTCTCTAAAAGGGTTTTGAAAAGCAGGTAATAATATTTTACTTTGAAAAGTTTGAGGAGTTTGTACTAAATATATTTCATCTCTATTTATAGGTGTAGAAACACTATTTATTACTCTTCTAATGCTATCTGTAGCTTTTATGGCAGGAATAGCACTTCCTTTTTCAAGAGCTTGCCAATAGCATTGTTGAATTAACTTTGTACTTAACAAGCAACGTACAGCATCATGCACAAAAATAATTGCATTTGTGTGTTTATTAATGGCTGCTAATCCTGACTGAACAGAATGAAAGCGGGAATGGCCACCTACAACAATGCGTATCCGTTTATGTTGAGGCAAAGATTGGATTAATTCCTTTCCCTCAGATATATGTTCAGCAGGTAATACCAATATAATCTGCATATCATTAAATGCAGCAAAAAAAGTTTGCAAAGTATATAGTAGTATAGGTTGATTGTTAAGCAGTAAAAATTGTTTAGGAATTAAGGCACCCATCCTTGTGCCCAATCCTCCTGCAACAATTACAGCAATTTTTTCCATGAATTTACATTAGTATATTACAAAAGTAACTGTGATGGTAAAAAAACTATCAAAACTTAACCATAAATAGCAATTTCATAAATACCTGAACTATTTTTGGCTGCCCGATACATACCTGCACTATTAAATTCCATAGCTATATTACCCTTAGCATCTACCCCAATCATACCTCCCTCCCCGTTCATAGCCAATAATTTTTTATGAACTACTTCATGCATTGCCTCTTGCAAACTATAACCTTTATACTCCATTAAACAACTTACATCATGAGCAGCCACCGCTCTTAAAAACATTTCACCGTGTCCGGTGCAACTTATGCCACATGTAAGATTGTTGGCATAGGTTCCGGCGCCAATCACAGGGCTATCACCTATTCGGCCATATTTTTTGTTTGTCATTCCTCCTGTACTAGTAGCAGCAGCAATATTACCCCCTAAATCGCAGGCAACAGCTCCAACTGTACCAAATTTTTTATCACGCATTAATTCTTCTAAATGATGGTTGGTATGGTCTAAGGAATAGTTATCACTATCTCGAATAGCTTTCCATTGTTCATAACGAAAAGGGGAGAAAAAATATTCATCAGGCTCTAATTTCACGCCTTGTTTAATGGCAAAATCATTGGCACCTTTTCCACTTAAAAAAACATGATTACTATGTTGCATTACTTCAGTAGCTAAAACAATTGGGTTGCGAACATTTCTGACACCTGCTACAGCGCCAGCATTTAATGTAGCTCCATCCATAATTGCAGCATCCATTTCTTGCACCCCTTTTTTGGTAAATACTGCACCACGTCCGGCATTAAACAACACATTGTCTTCTAAAATAACGATGGCTGCTTTAACAGCATTAATTGCACTGCCACCTTTTTCAAGCACAGCATAACCTGCCTCTAATGCAGCTGCTAAACCTTCTTCATAAGCTTTTTCTAATTCAGGTGTCATATCTTCTTTTAGAATAGTTCCAGCACCTCCGTGTATAACCAATGCATAAGTTGACATATTTGTAAAATTTCAACTCGAAATTATACAAATCAATGAAGCAGAAAATTGAAATATAAATGTAAAATGGTGAAGATCATGCAATAAAAAGGTGTAATTATTAAATAAACCTATGAAAGCAGTTTATTACATTCATTTAGAAATTTTTCTTTTTGAATAGCAGCAGTACCCACTTCCTCGCAAACCAACCCACCAGCAATATTAGCCATGTCTGCAGCCAAGTCTATTTGTTGCGTGGCAGCATATACCAGAGAAGCTACTGCAATAACGGTATCACCGGCGCCACTTACATCTGCTATATTACGCACATGAGTGGGTATAATTTTATAAGTATTCCCTTCCTGAAAAAAAACACCTTTTTCAGATAAGGTAATTAATGAAATTTTGTGAGCCAATATTCGGGCCAACTCGGTATGAATTTTTTGTAGAACAATAGTGTTTACTTCTTCTAACAATAGATTGAGGCCTTCTTTTACTTCTTTTAAATTTGGTTTAAAAATATCCACTCCTTTAAAAGCTAAAAAGTTTTTCTTCTTGGGATCTACTGCTGTTAGCACATGGTATTGTTTACACAATGCAATTGTTTTATCAATAATTTTTGGGGTTAAAACACCTTTATTGTAATCTTCGAATATAAGAACATTAGGCTGATGAATTTTAAAGTATGTTTCAACTTGTTCCAATAATGCATGCTCGGTAAGTTCGTCAATATCGGTAGTTATTTCACAATCTAATCGCAACATTTGTTGGTTTCTACTCATAATACGGGTTTTATTGGTAGTTACCCGATTTGGTACCGCTAAAATATAAGTGGTATCAATACCATTTTTACTGAGTAAATTTGTTAATTGCTTGCCATCTTCGTCTTGACCAACTACCGATAATATAGTAGTTGGAGCCCCCAGAGAAATTGTATTTAAGGCAACATTGCCAGCACCGCCTATTCTTAATTCTCTTTTATCTAGTGCTACTACCGGAACAGGTGCTTCTGGAGAAATACGATCTACATGGCCCCACCAATAACTATCTAACATAATATCACCAATAACGGCAACTTTAATTTGAGAAAAATTTTGAAATAATGATTCGAAATTCATGAATTAATGCTTTGACTTTGTTGCAAGTGCAAGATAATACAAAGGAATACCCAATAGTGCAAAAATTAATCCGTACAAGGTATATTCCGGTTTATACATAATTAATAAGGTACAAAAACTTACACCCAATATAATATATAAAGCAGGTAATATTGGGTATCCAAAAGCACGGTAAGGCCTTTCTGCAGCAGGCATTTTTTTGCGTAAGATAAAAATACCAATAATGGTTAGAACATAAAAAATAACTACTACAAATGAAACCATATCTAATAAATCGCCATATTTTCCACTTAAACAAAGTAAAGCAGCCATTGCACATTGAATCCACAATGCAAATTCGGGCACTGCTCTCTTATTTAATTGTGCCGTTTTTTTAAAAAATAAACCATCATTTGCCATGGTATAATATACCCTTGCGCCCGCTAATATTAATCCGTTATTACAACCAAATGTTGAAATCATAATCATTACTGCAATAATGATGGTTCCAATATTACCAAAAATAACATGTGAAGCCGCTACTGCAACTCTATCATTTGCGGCAGAAGCAATTGATTGAATGGGTAATAAACCGGTATACACTAAATTGGTAGATATATATACAATGCTAACCAATAATGTACCAAAGAAAAGACTTAGGCCAATATTACGTTTTGGATTTTTAATTTCACCGGCAATAAAAGTAACATTATTCCATGCATCACTACTAAATATGGAGCCTACCATAGCTGCGGCAATGGCACCCATAGCTGCAGCTATACCATAAGATTGAAATGTGCCATCTTTATTAAGATGCTGCAGGTGCCAAGCATTTTCTGACCAGTTTTTATGCCAAACTTCTGGTTGAAATGCTATCCATCCAAAAATAATTAACCCAAACAAACTCAATAATTTGGTTAAGGTAAATGTTGTTTGAATAAGTTTGCCACTTTTAATGCCCTTGGTATTAATATAGGTGAGCAAAATGATAATGGCAATAGCTAATATTTGTGCAGGTGAAATATGCAATGCACCTACACTAAATAATACAATATCGTCACCAACTTGTGGAATAAGATAAGCAGTAAATTTAGCAAATGCTACCCCTACTGCTGCAATAGTACCGGTTTGAATAATGGCAAAAAAACTCCATCCGTACAAAAAACCTACTAAGGGATTGTAGGCTTCTTTTAAATAAACATATTGACCTCCCGCCTTTGGAAACATTCCGCTCAATTCGCCATAACTAACTGCTGCAATTAAAGTCATTATTCCGGTTAACAACCAAACTAAAATTAACCAACCTGCCGAACCTACATTTCTTGTAATATCTGCACTAACTATAAAAATACCAGATCCAATCATACTTCCTGCTACAATCATTGTAGCATCTAACAAGCCTAATGTTGGTTTAAAGGATGTTTTATCCATAAAAAAGCCCCTTTATTGTATTGGGGACTTGAAGATAATGAAATGATGAATAAAATTATTTTTTCTGCCGATATTGTTCATTCAAGCCTTTAACAATATCTGCTGTAATATTATAAGCAGTATCTTTATAATACATCATATCAGGCACATTTGAAAAAATATAAGCATAACCCTTTGTTTGATTGTATTCTTTTAAATAATCTTCAATATGTTTTTTCACATCCTGTAATTTTTTAAAGCTTTCATCTTGCATTTCTTGCTCCATCATTTGTCGCTTATTTTTTAGATTTTTATCTAAATCCATGATTTCTTGTTGACGACTTGCTATTTCTGCCTGACTGAGAGAATTTCCATTTTTCTGTAAGTCTTGATATTTGTTGCGCAATGAATTTTCTAATCCTGATAACTCTTTGCCCATCTCCTGATCTTTTGTCATTAAAGCGCTTCTTACTTCTTTTAGTAAAACATACTGATTTTGTAATGAATCCATTTCAAAATAGGCAATTTTAAAACCATTTACCGGTATAGAATTGTGGGAGTTTACTGTAGTAGGTAATTGGTGGCTTTTAGCACTAAATTGTACATAAAACAAATAAGCAACGGCAATAAGTAAAATGGCATTAACAATAAGTAAAATATTCTTCATATAACATTTTGAATTGAATTGATTTTTTAAGGAAGTAACTTATATATTAAAAATAAGTTATTCTATTTTTTTAGTAAACATTCCTATACTAAAATTAAAACGAATATACAGGCAAATCAATCATTTAAAAAATTAGGCTTTATTTTTAAAAATTAATTAGGAAATTTTCATAAAAAAAGCCTGTAATACTAAAAGTAATTAGCATATTACAGGCTGTAATTAATTAAACTGTATAAAGAAGGTTAATCTTACACTTTTTCCAACTATTCATCCTCATCAAAATTCATAGCTTCCCTTGTTGTAGTTAATACATCAAAATCTTCTTTGCTACCAACAATAAGATGTTCAAACTCACGTTGACCGGTACCAGCAGGTATTAAATGTCCGGTAATAACGTTTTCTTTCAATCCTATCATTAAATCAGTTTTACCTTGTATAGCAGCCTGACTTAATACTTTGGTTGTTTCTTGGAAAGAAGCTGCAGAAATCCAACTCTTTACACCTAATGATGCTTTTGTTATACCTAACAATACAGGAGTAGCTGTGGCAGGTTTAGCATCACGAACCTCTACTAATTTTTTATCTGCACGACGTAAAATAGAATTCTCTTCTCTTAACTCACGTAATGTTACAATTTGTCCGGCTCTTAATTTGGTGCTTTCTCCTGGGTCGGTTACAACTTTTTTATCGAAGATTCGATCATTTTCTTCTATAAACTCAAACCTGTCTTCTAAATCTTCTTCCAAAAACTTTGTATCACCGGCGTCAACAATTTCTACTTTCTTCATCATTTGCCGAACAATTACCTCAATATGCTTATCATTAATATCCACACCTTGTAAACGGTAAACCTCCTGAATTTCATTAACAATATATTCTTGTACTGCAAATGGACCTTTAATAGTTAAAATATCATAAGGAGCAATTTGTCCGTCTGAGAGTGGAGCACCTGCTTTTACAAAGTCACCATCTTGTACTAAAATTTGACGGGTTAATGGCACCAAGTATTTTTTTACAATGCCATCTTTAGCTTCTACAATAATTTCACGGTTACCACGCTTTACATTACCAAAAGCTACCACCCCATCAATTTCACAAACGATGGCGGGATTACCAGGATTTCTAGCTTCAAATAATTCTGTTACCCTTGGTAAACCACCGGTAATATCTCTTAATTTGCCTAATACACGTGGTATTTTAACCAATACCTGACCTGCTTTTACTTCTTCACCTTCTTCTATTGAAATGTGACTACCAACAGGTAAGTTATATTGACGTATATCTTTACCTTCAACTATAATGGTAGGAATTTTGGTTTTATCTTTCGATTCAATTACTACTTTTTCACGGTGACCGGTTTGCTCGTCAGCTTCATCACGATATGTATATCCATCAATGATATTTTCGAATTTAATAACCCCATTTTGTTCAGCTACAATTACATTATTGAATGGATCCCAAGTACAAATCACCTCGCCTTTTTTTACTTGTTGACCATCTTTTACCATTAAGGTAGATCCGTAAGGTATATTATTGGTAATTAGTAAGCGATCATTTTTTTCATCCATTAAACGCAGTTCACCTGTACGACCAATAACTATATTTACTTTATTACCTTCATTATTTAGAGTGCTTACTGTTCTTAAACCATCAAAACGTACCGTACCA
>JAGWPI010000224.1 GCA_028877005.1 Bacteroidota bacterium
ATTGCATAAAAGAGGTATGAAACTTATTCAGGATGCTGTATATAATCATGTAGGAAGTAAAAATATTTTTTTCCTAGATCCTCCCACACATGATTGGTTTCATGAGTGGCCATCATTTACGCAAACTTCTTTTAAGGATCAACCTCTTTATGACCCTCATGCCGCTGCAATTGACAAAAAAATTACCAGCGATGGGTGGTTTACTGAAAAAATGCCAGATCTTAATCAAAATAACCCCTATGTAGCCAATTTTTTAATTCAGCATGCTATTTGGTGTGTTGAAAAATTTGGCGTGGATGGTTGGAGAATTGATACCTATATATATAATGATTTAAATTTTATGAATCGATGTAATGCAGCATTAGTAAAAGAATACCCTAAAATTACTATGTTTGGTGAAACTTGGGTGCATGGTGTATCTAGTCAGGCCTATTTTGTAGACAATAAAATACAAATTCCATTTAAAAGTAATTTGCAAGGGGCAACTGATTTCCAACTATTATTTGATGGTATATTACCTGCTGTGAATCAACCCTTCGGTTGGACAGAAGGCGTTAATAGATTATACAGCACTTTAGCGAAGGATTTTTTATATACAGACCCAATGCGTAATGTAATATTTTTAGATAATCATGACTTATCAAGATTTTTTTCTGAAGTTAAAGAAGATGTTGACAAACAAAAAATGGGAATTGCGTGGTTGTTAACGTATAGAGGTATTCCTGAAATGTATTATGGTACCGAAGTGTTAATGAAAGGATTTTCTAATCCGGATGGTTGGGTTAGACTAGATTTTCCGGGCGGTTGGAAAGGTGATAAAAAAAATGCCTTTACCGGTGAAGGGCTAACTACAGAAGAAATCTCTGTTCAACAATACACCAAAAAATTAGCCAATTTTAGAAAATCTTCTCCTGCATTAACTATTGGAAAGTTAATGCAATATGTTCCTAAAGATGGTGTATATGTTTATTTTAGATATACAGAAAACCAAACTATTATGTGTGTAATGAATACCAGCGAGAAAGCACATAATATAGATTGGAACAATTATGCAGAACGAACAAATGCTTTTTCAAAGGGTAGGGATGTTATAAATAATGTAACAATTAACCATAGTTTTGAAATAGCACCTAAAAGTTTAATGGTGATTGAATTACAAAAATAATTTTTTTAAAGTTTTATAATAATAGCCCCTGCTTGTAAGTAAGTTGGGGCCATTTTATAGCAATGCATTCCAAACATATTTAGGGCCTGATTTTCCCCAGTCGCTCATTCCTTTATTTAGATCTTTCTGCAAGTTTTCCCAATTGGTTAATTTTCCTTTTAGTTTGGGTTCAGATAATTTTGAATCAGGTGGTAATAGTTCTAATTTAGTGGCGAACCAAGTTGTATACAGTCGCGGAACTGCTAATCCTAATATTAATCCCGGTAAACCGGTAAAGCTATTAGGGCCATTACTAACTGGAATTTGATCGGTATAAAAAGCTACAACATAAACAGAATCACAAATTTTTGTTACAGCTTTTTTACATTCAAATCCGGCTATTTCCCTTATTTCACCGGTAATTTTCCATTCTAATTTTCTTAATGTATCTTCTATTAAGTAGGTTTGTTCAAAAACTTCACGCTGCATGGCAATTGTGTTGTTGGATAAATTTTTCCAAATACAATCATTAGCAGATGGCTTCATCCCAAAAATATATTTAATGTCGTCACTCTCTTTATTTAATTTATATATGCTGTTTTGCTTATTGAATGTTAATACATATTCGTTTACAGTGATTTTAGACATTGATTTTTTCATTAATTGGCTCCATTCATCATCATTATCTAATAGTTGGTATTGATTTACCCGTTTTTCATAATACACTTTACCTGCGTCTATAAAATTTACTTGCGCAAATATTGACTTTGAAAGTGTAATAAAAATAAAAAATACAAAAAAACTTTTCATAAATTATTGTATAAATCAATTGAATTTTTTTATTCAGTTGGCTTGCCATTCTTGTTAAAATTATAGGCAATACTTAATAAAAAATAGCGCTGTATTGTTTGCTGCGTAGTTTGTGAAATAAAGTTACTACTGATATTTCGGTTAATACCTTTGTTTTGATTTAATAAATCATTGACTGAGAATTTTATTTCCCAGTTATCTTTTTTAGTAAATGTTTTCTTTAAAGAGGCATTCACCAAATATATATCTGCATTGCCTGTAAATATGCTGGTTTTTTCATAAATCGTAATATTGCTGTTAGCCTCAAAATAAAGTTTTGCGGGTAATTTTGCAGTAAAATTAATATATGGTGTATAACTCCAATATTTTGTAACATTGTTTTTGTTAATTGATGATTGCGAATAATTGCGTGTAAAATCAGCGTTTACATAAAAGTTTACTTTTTTGTTGCTCCATCTGCCAAAGTACACACCAATATTTATATTTCGATTGTCATTGATATTTTTTTCACCGTTAATATAATTAATATAACGGTTTATGCCTGGTGTACTACTAAAGCCTGCAATCCAAGTTGGTACAATTTCAAAGCTGTAAAACATAAATATATTACCACTATAATTACCGTTCACATTTACGGCTTGATTAATCCTTCTTCCCGAACTATCTACATTGCTAGCCGAACTAATAGCATTATTTGTTAAGGTAAAATTTCCTTTAATATATAGATTACGGCTTTTTAAAACTTTAAAATCAGACAGCGATAAGTTAAACTGATGATTAAATGCTTGCTTTAAGTTTGGATTACCAATATTTATATTAAGCGGATCTGTATTATCAATAAGGGGTTGAATTTGAACCAAAGTTGGATTTTGTGTTGAACCTGTATATGTTAAACTAATTTTTCTTTGCGCTTTAGGTGTAAAATTAATAGCTGCAGTAGGTAATAAATTAGTGAATTGAATTGTTCTGTTGGTGTTTTGTAATACATCTTTTAATCGGAATGATGTAACACCAATAGCAGTACCTGCTGAAAAATTAAATTTTTTGGCATTATATCTAAATGTAGCACCACCAGATTGGCTATTAATATTGTAGTTGAAATGATTGGTGAGTGAATCTACGCCAATATCGTATTTGCCATTCGTACTGTCTTTGGCAAAGGTATTCCTAATTGCATCATTACCGGAAAAACCAAATCGATAATTAAGTTCTACAAATGTTTTTTTCCATAATGGTTCTGTGTAAACTAATTTGCCATCTACACCGGATAAATTTTCATTATTGGTTTTAAACTGATTTATATTTTGTGCCGAGGTTAAAAAGCCCGTTTTATTATAAAAACTGTTTTGTGCAATTAAAAAGCCGGTATTATTTCTTCCCGAAAAATTAAGATTACCATTAAATGAAAGTGTTCTTCCTGCTTTTTTAAACTTTTTACGCCAAAAAACATTACTCAACAAATTATTTTCTGTTTCATCAAGGGTGGTAGTTCTATCTGTTAAGTTAATTACCTGACTTTCCTGACTAATAGATTGTCCGTTGTATAAATTGTTATCGTTTCTTTTTATTTGTGAGCCGGTTATAGTAATTTTTAACGAACTTGAGGAATCTATTTGCCATTCATATACTGCATTCATTCTGTGTCTTTGCCGCATGTTAGTAGCATTTTGTTGCACTTTATTAATAAATGTAGTATCCGGCAAAATATATTGGGTAATTGAATTAGTTTGTCCAATAATATTTAAGTGATTGTATTGGTATGTGCCATTTATGTTTTGTTTATCTTCATCCCATTTATTACTATAGGTAGCCCCCGCAGTAGTTGAGTTAGGCAATCCGGAGCCGTTGCTAAAATCATCAGTGGTTTGCGAAATCCAAACACTTCCATCATCTTGTACTTCTTTGTTTCTGTTTAAATCGTTGCCATAATTACTCTTTTCATTCCAATTTAACGATTCGTATTTGGTGTTATCATTGGTAATATAAGCGGCAAATTTTCGTTTCTTCTGAAAAGAATTTACCATTGCTTTTTCATAATGATATTGCGTTGCATCACTTCCTGCTTCAATTTTTCCAAAATAACCTTTCTTTTTATCTTCTTTCAAAGTTAAATTAATGGTTTTGGTTTTTTGCCCATCATCAATACCTGAAAAAACTGCTTGATCACTTTTTTTATCATACACCTGCACTTTATCTACGTAATCTGCTCGCAAGTTTTGTGTTACTACTGCAGGGTCGTCGCTAAAAAATTCTTCCCCATCTACCAATACTTTGCGTACTTTTTCGCCCTGGGCAGTTATTTCTCCTCTTGCATTTACTTGAATACCCGGTAATTGTTTCAACAGGTCTTGTACATTAGCATTGGGGCCTGTATGAAAACTGTCTGCCTTAAATTCAGTAGTATCTCCTTTTACTT
Organism: Bacteroidota bacterium; assembly: GCA_028877005.1. Classification (GTDB taxonomy): domain Bacteria; phylum Bacteroidota; class Bacteroidia; order Chitinophagales; family Chitinophagaceae; genus Hydrotalea. The sequence continues at coordinate 4,371 of JAGWPI010000224.1, forward strand.
TAATTGCTGCAACCCGCTGTTTTACTATTACTTCTTGTAATAAGTGTGTTTTTGTTTCTAGATATATATTTCTTAAATCTATTACTTTTTGACTCGGCAAAATAGTTAGCGTATCAATAAAATCAGCATAATTAGGGTATGAAACCATAATGATGCTTTTGATAGCTTGTAATTTATTTAATTCAAAACTTCCATCTTTTTGTGTTCGTGTAAAATTTAGCAAAACAGAGTCATTAGCTCTCAAAACAGAAACTACTGCATTATAAAGTTTTATATGTGCTGTTGAATCAGCAATATTACCCCTTATGCTTATGTTTTGTGCACTAGCGGAAAATGAGATGAATAGAAAAACGGATATTGGCAAAAATATTCTCATAAGTACAGTTCAGGTTAATAACTTCAATTCATTTTAAAAGCATAAATTGTAGTCGGTATTTTTTGCGTAAAACAAAGGTTAGTTATTTTTAATATTCGACAAAATAAGTAATATGTCTAAATCTACAAAAAAAAATATTGAATCTAAACATACTGAACAAAATCTTGTAGGAATAGCCGCTTTAAGAGCAGGATTACTTCCACCATATGAAACAGTTCAGTTTGTTGATACTCAGCGTTCTGTATGGAATTACTCACTTTTTACAGAAAGTGATATTCAAAATTTTCAGAATGGTACACATTATAGTTTATATCATTTATTCGGCAATAAACAAATACAAGTTGGCGGGGTAAAAGGTACCTATTTTGCGGTGTGGGCACCCAATGCTACCTATGTTAGTGTTATTGGATATTTTAATGAATGGAATAAATCAGCGCATCCATTATTGGTTCGGTTAGATCATTCAGGAATTTGGGAGGGATTTATACCTCATGTGCAAGCAGGAGAAGCATATAAATATCATATTGTTGGATTTCAGGGAATTGAACTTGATAAAGGAGACCCCTTTGCCCATTATTGGGAAAAAAGACCATATACAGCTTCTATTGCCTGGCAAGCCGATTATGATTGGACAGATGCTGATTGGATGCAATCGAGAAAAGAAAAAAACAGTTTACATGCACCCATATCTGTTTATGAAATGCATTTAGCTAGTTGGATGCGTCCAGATAAAAATAATGAAGAAATATATAATACCTATCATCAAATTGCTGAGCAATTGGTTCCTTATTTGGTAAAGATGGGGTTTACTCATGTAGAGTTTATGCCTGTAATGGAACATCCTTTTGATGGCAGTTGGGGATATCAGGGTACCGGTTACTTTGCACCTACTTCTCGATTCGGGAATCCTCAGGATTTTGCTTACTTAATTAATGCGTTGCATCAAGCAGGAATTGGAGTATTTTTAGATTGGGTTCCCTCTCATTTTCCATATGATGCGCATGGATTATTTATGTTTGATGGTACCCATACCTATGAATATGCTGATATGCGGAAGGGCTATCACCCCGATTGGAGTTCTTATATATTTAATTACAAACGCGGCGAAGTAAAAAGTTTTTTAATAAGTAATGCACGATTTTGGTGTGATTTGTTTCATGTTGATGGACTAAGGGTAGATGCAGTAAGTTCTATACTACGTTTAGACTATAGTAGAAATGAAGGCCAATGGGAGCCCAATGAATTTGGGGGAAACGGCAATTTAGAAGCTATTGCTTTTGTGAAAGATTTAAATGAAACATTATACCGTGATTTTCCTGATATTCAAACCATTGCTGAAGAGGCTACAGACTGGCCTAAAATTAGCAAACCTACTTTTGAGGGTGGCTTAGGTTTTGGTATGAAATGGATGATGGGGTGGATGCATGACACACTTGATTACTTTAAGATTGATCCAATTTTTAGATCCGCATTACAAGACAAGTTTACTTTTAGTATGATGTATTTCTTTGATGAAAACTTTATGCTGCCACTCAGTCATGATGAAGTTGTACATGGTAAAAGCCCTATGATATATAAAATGCCGGGAGATGAGTGGCAAAAATTTGCTAACCTACGTATCTTATATGCTTATATGTTTACACACCCGGGCACAAAATTGCTTTTTATGGGCAATGAATTTGGGGTAACAAATGAGTGGAATTATAAAAGTGAGTTGCAGTGGGAACTATTGCAATTTCCGCCACATGTCGGTTTACAAAAATGTGTGCAACAATTAAACCATTTATACAAAACCGAGCCAGCTTTATATGAATTGCAATTTTCGCCTCAAGGATTTGAATGGGTAGATTTAAACCATAGATCGGAATGTGTATTAGTATTTAAACGAAAAGCTAAAATACCGGCAAATGACTTGCTTGTTATTTTAAATATGACGCCCATTGTGCACAATAATTGGGAAATACATGTTTATGGAAAATTTGAATGGAAAGTAATTTTAAATACAGATGCTGCTGAATATTATGGTTCCGGACAAGTACAAAATTCATTAATTATAGGTGAAAAAGTTTACATAGAAGAGGAGTGGTATCGTATTAGAGTAAATTTACCACCGCTCTCTGCTTTAGTATTAAAATAAAACCTTTTTGACAGACAGATTGACAAAATTTTAATAAAAAGCTAATGCTGTATTCCAATTAAATAGCTACTTTGCTCATTTTTTAAGCATTATATCCATTCTTTTCTTTAGCAACCACTTTTGTATGGACATACAAATACTCAATTGGCTCAACCATCATCGCATTTTATGGCTTGACCCCTTTATACAATTTATCACTGATACAGCTTATGTGTTTGCCATATCTGTACCCATCATTATTTTAATTATAGGCTATATAAAAAAAAATAAATTAATCCAGTTTAGAGCTTGGTTTATATTAATTTCCATTTTTTGGGCCGAAATAATTTCTACTATCTTAAAATTTTCAATTAATCGAACACGTCCCTTTAAAGTGTATCCATTTATCGAAAAACTTACAGCCGGAGGGAGCCCGTCCTTCCCGTCAGGGCACACTACCGATGCATTTGTATTATGTTGTAGCATCATACTTGTATATAAAAAATGGCAATTTAGTATACCCGTTTTTGTTTGGGCCATTTTGGTTGGTTATTCAAGAATGGCATTAGGAGTACATTATCCAACTGATGTTTTGGGAGGAATTGCTATTGGATTATCCGCGCCACTTATGATAAAATACTTTATACCCCAATACAAAAACAAGATTTAATTGCAGATATGCTAGAATATTTAGAAAAATTAGATAGAAAATTATTATTGTTTATAAATGGGCATCATAATGCTTTCTTTGATGGGTTTATGTATTGGTGCAGCGGCCAATATTCTTGGATACCTTTTTATGTATTATTGTTGTTACTGATTATAATTAAATTAAAGAAAAAATCAATTCCATTTATATTATTGGTTGCTTTATTACTGACTATTAGTGATCAAATGGCTTCCTCGGTATTTAAACCCCTGTTTCATCGTTACCGCCCCAGCCATGAAATGGGGTTGGAAGACTTGTTGCACTTTGTAAATAACTATAGGGGTGGAATGTATGGGTTTGTTTCATCGCATGCTGCCAATACTTTTTCATTAGCATTTTACTTTTTCTTTGCCATAAAAAAGCAAATGCCTAAATTAACAATTTTACTGTTTTTTTGGGCAGCATTGGTATCTTATAGTCGTGTTTATTTGGGTGTACATTATCCAAGTGATGTAATTGTACCTATTTTTTTTATTGCTATTTGGAATGGTTTTATCATAGCTAAACTATATGGCTGGATTGAGAAAAAATATTTTTTAACAACATAAAAATTTATTGGTTAATACCAATATTGTTAAGCCAAAAATAACTTACAATAATTTTTTTAAATAATTGAATGATTTAATTTTTAATAAATTATACATTGGGCAATATGATTCTGAATGTTGTACCTTTTCCGGGTTGGCTATATAAAACAAATATTTTTCCACTATGATATTGTTCAATAATACGTTTGGTTAAGGTTAGTCCCAGTCCCCAACCTCTTTTTTTTGTGGTAAAGCCTGGTTTAAACACTGATTGTAAATTATACTTGTTTATGCCTTTTCCTGTGTCAGTTATATCAATCAAAATTTGATGATGCAATAACTGAATTTGTATGGTAATTTTACCTTTCCCTTCCATAGCATCTAGTGCATTCTTTAAAATATTTTCAATAGCCCAATCAAATAATGCAGGAGATAACTGGGTAATAATGGCTTCTTTAGGGGTAATTATCTCAAATAAAATTTGGCCTCCGGATCTTTTTTTAATATAGTCTACCATTTGTTCAATCTGTAGCCCAAGATTCGTAGGTTCTAATGCAGGCATGCTGCCTATTTTTCCAAAACGGTCTGTAATTAATAGCAATCTATGAGCATCTTTATCAATTTCATGCGCAATTGTTTCAGTACCTGGTATTTCTTTCAACATTTCAATCCAACCTTGTAAGCTACTTACAGGCGTACCTAGTTGATGAGCAGTTTCTTTTGCCATACCTACCCATATTTGGTTTTGATTGTTTTGATAAGTTGTTTTTTGCGCTATTATTAAAATAATTAAAAATAAACCCATAATGGCTAATTGAACAACAGGATAATATCTAACCTCATTTAATAAATGCGATTCGCCATAATAAACTATATTTTTTTGTGTTGAATCTAAAGGATTTTTCCATTCAATAGGTTTGTGCAATTCGGCAAATGAGTGTATTTTTTTTTGCAGATAATTGGTATCTCTTAGTTGTATAGAATCTACATTTCTGCTGTCTAATAACTTACCTTTTTCTGTTACTACTATAATTGGAATATCAGTACTGTTTTCCGCTAATATTCTGCTACTCAAATTGGTATCCATTGGTAAATTAGTGGCATTGCTTTTTACCGCCTCTGCCCATTGTTCAATTTTAATTTTTTCATCTAATTTTATTTTATTGGCTAAGTAATTTGAATAAAATATAGTACCGCTAATAATTAAAAGCGCAATTAATACAATCAGAGATTTCCAGTTTAACCAATATTGAATCATATTTTTAAAAATAAGTAAAATATGCAAATTTGGGTAAATATCTAAAACCTAGTCTGTCTCTTGTTTATGATAAACAACCTAAATTAACAAATTAGCGGCTTAACCCTTAGTTTTGCAACCTGTAAAAACCTTAAAATAAAATGATTAGTGTAAGAAATATTACCTTGGCTTATGGTAAACGTGTTTTATTTGATGAAGTAAATGTAAATTTTGTTAAAGGAAATTGTTATGGAGTTATTGGTGCTAATGGTGCAGGTAAATCAACTTTCCTTAAAATATTAAGTGGTGAAATAGAACCTAATAAAGGTACAGTTGAAATTACTCCGGGAGAAAGAATGGCAGTTTTAAACCAAAATCAGTTTGCCTTTGATAATAATACTGTATTAGAAACAGTATTAATGGGCTATAAAAGATTATGGGAAGTGATGCATCAACGGGATACCCTTTATGCTAAGGAAGATTTTACAGAAGAAGACGGCATGAAAGCAGGTGAATTAGAGGCTGAATTTGGAGAGATGGGTGGATATGAAGCAGAAAGTAATGCAGGAAGTCTCTTGAGTAGCTTGGGTGTGAGTGAAAATATGCATCAAAGTTTAATGCAAGATATACCGGGTACCTATAAAGTTAGGGTTTTATTAGCACAGGCCTTGTTTGGTAATCCCGATATTTTATTGTTAGATGAGCCTACTAACGGATTAGATATTGAAACAATTGGTTGGTTAGAGAATTTTTTAGCTGATTATGAAAATATTGTTTTAGTAGTTAGCCACGATCGGCACTTCTTAGATGCTGTTTGTACACATGTGGCCGATGTAGATCGTGCAAAAATTAAAGTATTTACCGGTAATTATACATTTTGGTATGAATCATCTCAATTAATGCTTCGGCAAATGAGCGATAAAAACAAAAAAGTAGAAGATAAACGCGCAGCTTTACTTGATTTTATTGCTCGTTTTTCTGCAAATGCCAGTAAAAGTAAACAAGCAACAGCACGCAAAAAAGCATTAGAGAAATTAACCATTGAAGAAATTGAACCCTCTAATCGTAAATATCCTGGCATTATTTTTCAACCACTGCGTGAAGTAGGTAATCAAATTCTAAACGTCGAAAACCTTTCTGCATCAATTGATGGAAAGCCTCTCTTTTCAAAGGTAAATTTTACTGTTAACAAGGAAGATAAAATTGCTTTCTTTAGCAGAAACCCAATGGCAGTTACTCGTTTTTTTGAAATAATTAATGGTCATTTAACCGCCGATAGTGGTAAATATGAATGGGGCACTACAATAACTAAAGCATATTTACCCTTGGAAAATAGTGCATTTTTTGAACAAGGCTTAACTTTAATGGACTGGCTTCGGCAATTTGTACCACCACACATAACTGATGCTGATGAACCTTTTCTTAGAGGCTTTTTAGGGAAAATGTTGTTTAGCGGCGATGATATATTGAAAAAAACAAACGTTTTAAGTGGGGGTGAAAAAGTAAGATGTATGATTAGTAGAATGATGCTACAAAATCCTAATCTTATTATTCTAGACCAGCCAACCAATCACCTTGATTTAGAAAGCATTCAAAGCTTTAATGAGGGATGTCAGAATTTTCCGGGCATTGTATTTATTACTTCACACGACCATACATTTATGCAAACAGTGGCCAATAGGATAATCGAATTAACGCCTAATGGTATTATTGATCGCCTTACTACTTTTGATGATTATATGGAAGATACACGCATACATGAATTAAGAGAACAATATTATAAAGCATAGTCATTTTTGTAGAATGTATATTTATAATTGATTATGGCTTCTGTTATTGTTAAAAAAATGCTTTAGATGCAATTCAATACCTATTATTTTCAATAATGAATATTTCAAAAAATATTCCATCAGTAGCCATTGTTATACTTAATTATAACGGAGCGCATTATTTACAGCAATTTTTGCCGTCAGTATTGTCTTCTACCTATACCAACAAAAGAATTATTGTTGCTGATAATGCTTCCATTGATAATTCTGTTTCTTGGCTTACAAATACTTACCCTGAGGTAGAAATTTTACTCAATTTACAAAATGACGGATTTGCAGGAGGATATAACTGGGCATTAAAGCAAATTAACGCTGATTATTATATTTTATTAAACTCTGATGTATTTGTTACTCCCGAGTGGATAGAACCAATCATTAATTTAATGGAGTCGGATTCAACTATAGCGGCCTGTCAACCTAAATTATTATCCTATAGTAATCCAAACGAATTTGAATATGCCGGAGCCTGTGGTGGATGGATAGATATATTGGGTTATCCCTTTGCTAGGGGTAGAGTGTTTGATTATATGGAGGTTGATACAGGTCAGTATAATAATACTGTTCCCGTTTTTTGGGCTAGTGGTGCAGCAATGTTTATCAAAAGCACTGTATTTAATGCATTAAATGGATTTACAACTTCTTTTTTTGCACACCAAGAAGAAATTGAACTTTGTTGGCGCATACAATTAGCCGGTTATAAAATTTTTGTATGTCCGAAAAGTATTGTATATCACTTAGGGGCAGGCACATTGCAAAAAGGGGGAAGAAAAATTTATTTAAACTTTCGCAATAATTTAATAATGCTGATAATGCACTTGCCAAACAATGAAAAATATGTAAAAGTGTTGTTGCGATTTCTATTAGATGCCTTATCTGCATGGAAAAGTTTGTTAAATGGTAATATTTCTTTTTTTTGGGCAGTAGTAAAAGCACATGCTTATGTGCTATTGCATTTAAATAAAATACAAACAAAAAATCGAGCGAAAAAACCCATGCAATCATTGCAAGGTGTATATTCGGGGAGTATAGTATGGCAATATTTTTTTAAGAGAAAAAAAACCTTTGCAGAAATTGTTGATAAGAAGCGCTTATAATTTAATCAGGTACCTTATTTTTGCAAAGCAATAGAAACAATATGTCACAAGAAATGAATGAAAACGCCAAGAAAGATGTTACCCGCAATTGGGTAAGCACTTCCAGATTTTTATTTTATCTACAAGTTTTTTGCATTGTAGCTTTCTTTTTAGGAGGATGCTATAAACTTTATCAAAAACGCTACAAAGGCAAACCTGATGTAGAAATTCAGGGTAGTACAAAATATACTCCTGAATACAAATAATTTTTTTGAAAAAAATTTTGTTGGGAACATTAGATACCTAAATTTGCACTCCCAATAAATTAGTTCTTACAAAAATA
>JAGWPI010000225.1 GCA_028877005.1 Bacteroidota bacterium
CCGTAGCTCAGTTGGTAGAGCTACTGACTCTTAATCAGTAGGTCCAGGGTTCGAGTCCCTGCGGGGTCACTGCATTTTACCCATTTTTATTGATGACACATTCAATTTCTTTCCATGCTGCTATTAAAAATCAAATAGACAGCTATAATAACCACATGCCTATTTATTTTACCCTACACATACATTTATAAAGGTGATTTTTTTATTTTTATAGAATACATGTCTACTCCTAACCATACCCAACCCAATTGCGATGTTCCTGCTTTATGGCAAGAACACAAAAATGCTTTGTATCATTTTATTCTTAAAAGGGTAAAGGATAGTTATATTGCAGAAGATATTTTGCAAGAAGTGCTATTAAAAATTTATCAGTTTTGCCTCACAAAATCGGGAGTAAATAATCTTAAAAGCTGGTTATTCCAAATTGCGCAAAACACCATTACCGACTATTACCGAAAACAAAAAAATACTACAGATACCAACATACCAGAAATATGGGAGGAGGAAACAGAAAATACGGCTTTTGAAGAAGCACAACAATACATTTTACCTATGCTTAATTTTTTACCTGAAGCCTATGCCACTCCATTAAGAATGTATGATATTGAGCAAAAAAAACAGGCCGATATTGCCCAAGAACTAAACCTTAGTTTATCGGCTACCAAAAGCAGAATACAAAGAGCCAGACAATTATTAAAAGCAGAATTTATTACCTGCTGCCGTTTTGAAACCGATAAACAAGGTAACATTATTGCCTTTCAAATTAAAGCCTCCTGTGCGCCATTACAAGCCATTAAAAAAGAAATAGAAAAATAATTTGCGTCTTTTTTAGCATGGTATCGTCTTGCTATTGTTCACTAAAAAAATGAAAAGTATGAAACGATTCCATGTACACGTTCGTGTAAAAAATTTAGACGAAAGCATTGCCTTTTACACTGCTTTATTCAACACAAATCCAACCGTGGTAAAACCGGATTATGCCAAATGGATGTTGGAAGATCCCCGTATCAACTATGCCATTTCTACCGGCCATGCAGAAACAGGCATTGAACACTTGGGTTTACAGGTAGAAAGCGAGGCAGATTTACAAGAAGTTTATAAAAGCATGCAACAAGCCAAAGGAACCATTAGAGAAGAGGGGGAATGTACTTGCTGTTATGCCAAATCGCAAAAAAGCTGGATTACCGATCCGCAAGGAGTTGACTGGGAAGCATTTTACACCCATGGCACTGCTACTGTATATGGGGAGGGTAACAATGCCAAACCCGCTCCGGAAGTTATGCAACAATGGACAGGTAATGACGCAAAAAAAGCAACTACTGAATAACACCTAACCTTTTTAACACAAAAAACACCTCCACCATGGAAACATTTACCATTATACCGCTTTTACCGGATAGTTGGCCGCAAGTAAAAGCCATTTATGAGCAAGGTATAGCTACAGGCATGGCCACTTTTGAAACCACTGCACCTAATTGGGAAAAATGGAATAGTAGCCATTTATCTTTTGCGCGCTTAGTGGCAGTTGAAGATGGTACAGTAATAGGATGGGCAGCACTAAGTCCGGTTTCTAACCGTTGTGTATATGGCGGTGTAGCTGAAGTAAGTGTATACATTGCAACCCAACACCGGGGTAAGGGCGTGGGGAAAAAACTGTTACAACAATTAATTATAGATAGTGAAGCTAATGGTATATGGACACTTCAGGCAGGTATTTTTGCCGAAAACTTAGCCAGTGCACAATTACACTATTCCGTTGGCTTTAGAATGGTGGGCTACCGCGAAAAAATTGGAAAGCTGGGCAACCAATGGAGAAATACCTTATTGCTGGAAAGAAGAAGTACTATTATTGGCACAGACAAATGATGCCATAAAAAAACGGTGCAAGTTTTTTACACTGCACCGTTTGCTTTTATTCACTCGTATTGCTATGCTTCTTCTTTCGGAAAATCGGCACCTTCTGTTACAGATGCCCAAGTATCAAAATCTTGTTGTAGTTCTGCTAACTTGGCGCGGGCACCTCGTAAGGCTGCAGCACCCAATAAAAGGCGTAAAGGTGGATGCGCCACTTCTGTAACCTGTATCATAGCTTTGGCTGCCCGTACCGGGTCGCCGGGCTGCTTGCCACTATACCCTCTAATGTCATCCATATTTTTCCGGGCTGTTCCTGCATAATCTGCTATTTGAATGGTTGTATTTTTAGCAGAACGACCGGCCCAATCTGTTCTAAATCCACTGGGAGCTACAATGGTAACCTTAATGCCTAATGGAGATACTTCTTTATACAAAGCCTCACTTAAACCATCTACTGCATATTTGGTAGCATTGTAAAAACCTACCCCGGGAAAAGAGCGTAAACCACCAATAGAAGCTATATTTAAAATATGGCCACTACGGCGTTGGCGCATATATGGCAATACCTGTTGCGTTACCTTAGCCAATCCAAATACGTTAATTTCAAACATTTTTCTTACTTCAGCTTCCTCACTCTCTTCTACTGCGCCAAAATAGCCAATGCCCGCATTATTCACCAATACATCTATTTGTCCAAACCTTTGTATGGCAGCAGATACCGCTTTTTCAATATCAGCAGCAACGGTAACATCTAATGGTAGGGCAAGGGCAGTATCGGGATAAGCATTTACCAAATCGGCAATATCGGCTGTATTGCGTGCCGTTACTACCGCATTATATCCTTGGGCTAATACTTCTGTTGCCAATGAACGTCCAAAGCCGGTGGAACAACCGGTTATAAACCATACTTTTTTCATGTACTTTCTTTTTCTGTTAAATGGGTAGTTTATGGGTTGGTAGACCAGATAGAGGCATCTTTTACAAATACCCTTCTGTTTAATTTTAATTGGGCAATTACTAATTCGGCAAAATCTTCCGGATGCATAAGCCGCGCTTCATTATTATTAATTAAGTTGGATTGTATAGCCAAATCTGTTACCACCGTACTGGGCGCCATTGCCGTAACACGAATATTGTGTTTGCGCACTTCCTGCATCAACGATTCTGTTAAGCCCATTACACCAAATTTAGATGCACTGTAAGCACTGGTTAATGCTGACCCTTTTAATCCGGCGGTGGATGATACATTTACAATATCGCCAATATTGCGTTCAATCATGCCCGGTAAAACAGCCCGGGTAACATAATATACGCCAAATAAATTTACCTGCACTTGGTGTATCCATTCTTCTGGTGTTAGCTCTAAAAATTTACCAAATTTTCCGGTACCCGCATTATTCACTAAAATATCAATGGGCCCCAATGCTTGTTGCAAACTTGCAATGGCTGTATTTACTGCTGCACCATTACTTACATCGGCTGTTGCTATAGCTGCCTTTACACCCATTGATTGAATGGTGGCAGCTACTGCCTGTAAATCTTTCTCTGTACGTGCCATTAACCCTACATGCACCCCTTGTTGTGCTAAGGCTAATGCCAATGCTTTACCAATGCCTTTTCCGGCTCCGGTTACTACTGCTACTTTTCCTTGTAATGATTCCATACAATATTTTTTTAAATTAAGTTCAACAATCCAAGTTTTTTAAACAGACATCGTTTGTAAAAACGGATAATCGGTGTAGCCTTTTGCACCGGGTGTATAAAAGGTATTTGGGTCGGGTGTATTTAAAGGAGCATCTTTTTTAAACCTTTCTACCAAATCGGGATTAGCTAAAAAGGGTACACCAAATGCTACTAAATCTGCTTCTCCTGCTGCTAACACAGCATTGGCAGTGGCTTTATTAAACCCTTTGTTAATGATTAGGGTGCCTTTATACAAGGGTCTAAAATGTTTGGCCACATGGGTTACTGCATAGGGTAAATGATCTACCGGCGCAAAAGGTTCAGTTAAATGTAAATATGCTATAGGATAGTTATTTAATTGTTGTACAATGTACTCAAAAGTAGGTATGGTATTTTCATCCATGGTAATACCAAATAACCCGTGTAAGGATGGACTTAACCGAACGCCTACTTTATCTAAACTAACTGCTTCTTGTATGGCGTTTAATATATCGAACAAAATACGAGCATGATTTTCAATACTGCCTCCATAAGCATCGGTACGATGGTTAGAGGTGCTATTAAAAAATTGGTGTAACAAATAACCATTGGCACCATGAATTTCAACCCCATCAAAACCTGCAGCAATAGCACTAATAGCCGCCTGTTTAAAATCTTGAATGGTTTGTTGAATATCTGCCAAGGTCATTTCTTTGGGTGTTACTGTATCTACAAAACCATTGATGGTATAAGATTTTTCATTGGGATTAATAGCCGATGGTGCAAGCGGCAATTCGCCCTGATGAAAATCGGGATGCGAAATACGACCTACATGCCAAAGCTGTGCAAATATTTTACCCCCTTTTGCATGTACAGCATGGGTAACCTGCTTCCATCCCTCTACTTGTTCGGGTGTGTAAATACCCGGTACGTTAATATAACCTACCCCTTTACTACTAACCGGTACGCCTTCGGTAATAATTAATCCGGCACTTGCTCTTTGTGCATAATATTCGGCCATTAAAGGTGTAGGAACATTTCCGGGATTATCGGCCCTACTCCGCGTCATTGGCGCCATTACCATACGATTGCTTAATGTTACATTGCCTAATTGGTACGGTGTAAATAATAGTTCTTGCTGCATACTGTTTTGTTTTCTTTTTTATGGGATGAAAAAATATTAAATTATTTTTTTAAATCGATAGTAGTTGCTTTTTCAATAATGGTCCATTCGGTAAATGATAATAAATGCAAGGCTAATTGCAGCGCCCATTTATTGTGTCCTTCTACTATTGCATTTGTATGGGTACTTGTATCTTGTAGGGTAACACGTACTATAGGCGAATGGGGTAATAGGCTTTGTATAGAAACCGCACTATTGCCCGGTGCAATTATTTGTATAATGGTTTTACCAGTTGTAACCTCTGCAATTTTTTGTGCTACAATCGGTTGTTGTTGGGCAGGCACAGCCAATACAATGGCATCAGCCTCCCATGAGGCATCTTTACTGCAAGTAAGTATTTCAACGCCTTCGGGCGATTGGGTGGTTTGTACAATGCTTTTAACCAGTGCAGCGGTTGTATGCACATCTTCATCCATTAACAATAAACGATATGCTTTTCCTATAGCCATGGCTATTTGTAAGCCGGCGGGGCTGTTGGCTCCAATAATGGCTACATTGTTGTTATAGCCTACATTTTTCATACTGCAAAGCTATGACGTTGTAAAAGAAATGCACTTGCGTAAGGATAAGAAAAACACTTGATCTATATCAATTGTTTGATGAAGAGCGAATTAATTTTTTACGAATGCGGCTTAATGTTTCTGGCGTTACACCCAAATAAGATGCAATAAGATTTTGTGGAATGCGTTGTATCATCTCCGGATTAGCTGCTGCCAAACGGGTATATTTTTCTTCGGCAGAATAGCTTATGGTATTTACCAATCTTCTTTCTTTAGATATAATATTATTTTGAAACAGGATACGGAAATAACGCTCCATAACCGGTAATTGCAACAGTAATGCTTCAAAATTTGGTAGGGTTATCATCAACAATTCCGCATCTTCAATAGCATCAATATGATATGCTGATACATCGCCCGATAAAAAACTGTAGGTATCGGCCATCCACCAACCTTCCCAGGCAAATTGTATCATGTGCTCAGTACCTTTATCATCTACATGGTACATGCGCAATAAACCCTTCTCTACAAACAACAAATATTTGCATACATCGCCCTCTTGTAAAACATACTGCCTTTTGCGTAGTTTTTTAGGGATGAAAAAAGATTTTAGTATATCAATATCGGCTGATGAAAGTGTAACTTTTTCTTGTATGTGTGCCAATAATACATCAAACATAATTACAAAATTAAATAGAATTACACGTATAAAGCCAGCTATTACGGGAAATGGCTTGATGGAGTAGGTACATAAATACATGGATAAACCTATTCACCTTCCACTACAATTACTCTATCCGGTTCATTGGGTTGTTGTTCAATAGCCGAAATCATCAATGTATTGTTTTGTAGTTGTGCCATTACCTGCACTTGATTGTTGAGCATATATACTTTTGTAATTTTTTTAAAAGGGAATTGGGGTAATTGTAAATTAGTTACACTATCGGCTAAAACATGTACAAATAGCTTACCGTTGGTTTGGGTAATAGCACCCCAGGTTGCAGGTTGCAAATAACCGCCCCTTGTTGCATAAATACTGCTGCCATATGTTTTTAGCCATTGGCCCATATAAGCCAGCCGCTCCTTAAATTCAGGTTGTACTTCGCCATTGGGCATAGGACCAATGTTTAATAAAAAATTAGCCCCAAAACCGGCCGCACGAACCAAATAATGCACCAATTGGGTGGTGGTTTTATATTGATGATCGGCTAAATTAAAACCCCACGATTGATTGATGGTTTCACAAGTTTCTAGTGGCAATTGCGATATACCTCCACTACCAAAACCATGGGTATTGTTGCCGGGTAAATCTTTTTCAAACATTTGAAAGTCTTCACCGGGCATAGGTTGCAAGTGGTGATTATTGCCAATTAAACAAGCGGGCTGTAAGCGGTGTATTAAAGCATAAATTTCATCTAAATGCCAATTAACCAATGGTGTATTATGTAAATTATCGTCTTTGGGCAACTGATCCCAATATCCATCAAACCAAATACCGGCTACCGAACCATATTGTGTTAATAATTCTGTTAATTGATTTTTCATGAATTGAATATAGTGGTTCCAATTGTCCTGGTGTGTGCGGCCGGTTCCTTTTCCGGTTCTTCCGGTAGTCCAGGAATAATCTGTTCTTCGCCAGTCTAATAATGAGTAATAGAAAAACAGGGGCATGCCTTGTTTGTGGCAGGCATCGGCTATCATTTTTACAATGTCTTTATGATATGGTGTATTCATGCTATTAAAATCAGACTGCCGGGTATTCCACATACTAAACCCATCGTGGTGGCGGGTAATTAGTGTTATGTATTGCATGCCGGCATCTTTGGCCATTTTTACCCAAGCATCGGCATTAAATGCAATGGGATTAAAAAAATCCATTAAACGGCTATAATCATTAACGGTAATATTACGGTTATTCATCACCCATTCTCC
>JAGWPI010000226.1 GCA_028877005.1 Bacteroidota bacterium
TATGTATGGTAGCTGAATGAAAACCTTTGCCATTTAACCCATCGGAATATTCTAATACAGTATTCACTAGGTATAAAAAACTTTTAATATCAGTTACTATTTTTAAACCATTTTCTTCAAAAACTTGGTCACCGGATTTTATTTCATCATCAAAATCCATTTTATAACTTAATCCAGAACAGCCGCCACCTACTACCCCAACCCGTAAAAAATATTTTGAGGCATCTTTACCAGATTCTTGCATAAGTTCATATACTTTTTCACGTGCTTTATCACTAATGTGAATAGCATTATCAGTTGCTATCATAGTATTTTAATTTAAGAATACACTACAAATTTATTGAAACTTTGTTGAAATAGTTGAATCCATTTTAATGCACTGTTGTCAAAAGCGACTTACTAGGAGTAATTTTAACATATTTTATGAGGTGATTAGTCATATAAAAATAGTGTACATATAACTAGATATCCCTAAGTGCACGCTCGGCTTGTAAGGTTTCGTTAATTTGTTGAATAGCAAAATCTATTTCCGCTTCAGTGGTAAAGCGGCTTAAACTAAAACGAATAGAGCTGTGTGCTAAATCATCACTTAAACCTAAGGCCTTTAAAACATAACTTGGTTCTAAGGAAGCAGAGGTGCAGGCAGAACCGGAACTTACTGCTAAATTCTTATTAAAGCGCATTAAAAGTCCTTCCCCATCTGTATTTCTAAAAGAGGCATTACATACATGCGGTAAGCGATATAACCGATTACCGTTAATGGTTACCCCATGCATCTGAAGTAAGGCTTCTTCCAATTTATTACGTAAATGAGAAGTGGTAGCAGCAACTTCCTTCATTGTTAATTGGCATAAAGCACATGCTTTTCCAAAACCTACAATAGCCGGTACATTTAAAGTACCACTTCGCATTCCCCTTTCATGGCCACCGCCATCTATTTGGGCTATGAGTTTTACCCTTGGATTTTTTCTGCGCACATATAAAGCTCCTATGCCTTTTGGACCATACATTTTATGTGCATTGAATGCCATTACATCAATTCCGTCTTTAATAACATCTACCGGTATTTTGCCAACTGCCTGTGTAGCATCTGTAAAAAAAAGTACACCATATTTTTTGGCAATTGCACTAATTGTTGAAATGGGTTGTATAACGCCAATTTCATTGTGTGCATACATTACAGAAATAAGTATAGTATTAGGTTGAATAGCTGCTTCAAGAGCAGATAGATCAATCAGTCCATCTTGTTGCACAGGTAAATAAGTAACATTAATCCCTTTTTTTTCTAAATGTTTGCAGGTATCTAATACGGCTTTGTGTTCTGTATTTAATGTAATGATATGATTACCCTTTCCGGTATAAGCCTCAACAATGCCTTTTAAAGCCAAATTATCGCTTTCGGTTGCACCAGATGTAAAAATTATTTCATTAGGTTCAGCGCCAATTAAGGCAGCCACTTGTTCTCTTGCATAAACCACAGCTTCATCTGCTTCCCAACCAAAAACATGATTTTTGCTGGCAGCATTGCCAAAATGTTGTGTAAAAAATGGTATCATAGCTGTTAAAACAGCAGGATCGATAGGTGTAGTAGCATTATTATCTAAATAAACAGGCAATGACAACATAATAAAGATTTTTGACTACTTACTAACAACACGAATTTACTGTTTAAGGTTGTATAAATTTACTTTGAAAAAAAATTACATACTCAACTACCACTAAAAATTACATATGAAAAAAATTGAACACATTGGGATTGCCGTTCAAAATTTGGATTTGGCCATAACAACCTATGAAATGTTACTGAATACACCCTGCTACAAAACCGAGATTGTGGAAAGTGAACAAGTAAATACAGCTTTTTTTAAAGTAGGTGAATCTAAAATTGAATTACTAGAAAGTTTAACAACTGATGGCGTTATTGCAAAATTTATTGCAAAAAAAGGAGAAGGGTTGCATCATGTTGCGTTTGAAGTAACTGATATAGAAAAAGAAATGGAAAGATTAAGGCAGGCTGGTTTTGTTTTAATAAATGAAGTACCTAAAGTTGGTGCCGATAATAAATTAGTTTGCTTTTTACACCCTAAATCCACAAATGGGGTATTAATTGAACTTTGCGAGGAAATAAAAAGCTAAAGCAGATGTGTAATTGTAATAGACACCTGATTGCCAGGTTGCCATACTGTATTAGTTTCAATAACATGTAGTACCCCGGCAAACTTGGTTAGTACTTTAATGCTATAATAACTGCCCATATAGTTTACCTCTTGTACAATACCAATACAGTTATTTTCTTCAGGTGTTGTTAGTTTTATTTGATGAGGTCTAACTATACAATTCTGTGTATCTGGTAAAATATGAGGTTTTTGCGCTGTATTAGTAAAAAAAGTAACAGGTATGAGATTATAGTCACCAAATAAGGCTGCTGTATAGTAATTTACCGGACTATTATAAATTAGTTTTGGGCTATCTTGCTGAATTAGTTGTCCTTTTTCAAGAACCAACACTATGTCGGCCCATGACAAAATATCCATCGGATCATGTGAGGACATTATAAAACTTAATTGATGGTTTTGAGCAACATCTGTTAAAACCTCTTTTAAAATTTGTTTATTTGCATAATCTAAGTTAGAAAAAGGCTCATCTAAAATTAACAATTGAGGGCGTGTAATTAATAACCTTGCCAAAGCAATTCTTTGACGTTCGCCACCTGAAACTTCGTTGGTTTTGCGA
>JAGWPI010000227.1 GCA_028877005.1 Bacteroidota bacterium
GAGTGGTCTTTTTTATTTACCTGCAAATGAGCACTGATTTGAGCAATACGCTCAGTAAGCAAAGCTATTTGACCTTCAATAGACCCGGTATTGGTTTCTTTTCCGGCAAATTGGGTTAAAATAGTAACTTTTTTTTCTTTTGTAATTGGCATCTCAATTTCTTTTTTGCGTCTTAATTATTTTTTCTGAAATATTATGGCGGCAAAGGTAATAATTATTTTCTAAAGTAATTACAGGCAACCTTTTTTATTATCTAAAAATATAAAATTAGTAAAATTTGGGAGCAACCAATAAAATTGTACCTAATATCCCCGGATTAATATATTTGTTACCTATCTATAAAATAACAATTTGACTCGAATTTATTTTACAGTTACCAACTCTATTGTGTACGATCAGCGTATGCAAAGAATATGTACCTCATTATCAAATGATGGTTATGCTGTTTTTTTAATAGGCAGAAAAATAAAAGGGCACCCATTGCCTGAAAAAACACCTTATCAAACCCAATTACTACAATGTTTTTTCTCTCGTTCGGTTTTGTTTTATGTTGAATACAACCTCAGGCTTTTTTTCTACTTAATTACTCAAAAAATAGATGTTATTTGCGCCATAGATGCAGATACTTTATTGCCTTGCCTTTTCTATTCAAAACTTAAAAATATAAAAAGAGTATATGATGCACATGAATATTTTTCAGAACAGAAAGAAATTGTAACTAGAAGAAGAATACAAATAATTTGGCAATTGATTGAAAAATGGTGCGTTCCCCAATTTAAAAACGGGTATACCGTAAATGATATTTTGCAAACGAAATTTCAACAAAATTTTGGAGTTAAATACTCTGTTATTAGGAATTTACCAATATTATCCACCCATTTACCGCCAAAATCAGCATCAGTTAACGATAAGATCATACTATACCAAGGATCTGTAAACCATGGTAGATGCTTTGAAACTTTAATACCAGCCATGAAACAAGTGCCTGCTGTTTTATGGATAATTGGCACCGGAAACTTTTATGCGGAGGTACAAGCTATGATTAAAGCACATAGATTAGAAGATAAAATTAAACTGCTGGGGCCAATGTTACCCGAAAAACTAATAACAATTACCCCAACAGCTTATTTCGGAATAACCTTGTTTGAAGCGAAAGGGTTTAACCAAACAAACTCACTAGCTAATCGTTTTTTTGATTATATTATGGCAGGTATCCCTCAAATTTGTGTAAACTATCCTGCTTATGCCGCCATACAACAAAAATATACAGTTGCTTATTTGGTAAATGATACAAACGAAAATACATTAGCCGCAGCAATGAACAATTTATTGAGTGATGCTGTTTTGTATACACAATTACAGCAACAATGCATTATTGCAAGAAAAGAATTAAACTGGCAAAAGGAAGAAATTAAACTATTATCATTTTGGAGAAGCACTTGCACATCATAGATTTTACTGTACCCTACCCTGTGAATCATGGCGGATTATTTGATCTTTTTTACAAATTACCCGCGTTGCAACAACAAGGCGTAAAAATTCACTTGCATTGTTTTTTATATAATAATACAACCCAACATATTCTTAATCAATATTGCCATTCTGTACAATATTATCAACGCATATCCGGCCACAAGGCGTTATCCTTGCATCTTCCCTACATAGTAAGCAGTAGAATTAATGAAAAATTACTACAAAATTTATTGGAAAACGATTATCCAATATTAATGGAAGGCATTCATACCACTTATCTATTAACAGATAATCGTTTTAAAGATAGAAAAAAATTTGTACGCATTCACAATGTGGAACATTTGTATTATAGCGATTTGGCTAAAACCACCAAATCTTACTTTAAAAAAATATACTATTTTAGAGAAAGCACTCTTCTAAAAAAACACGAAAATTTTATTGCAGATAAAGCCACTGCCTTTTGGGGTGTTACAAATAAAGATGTTACATTTTATAAAACAGAATTACAGTGCAAAACAATTGACTATTTACCGGTTTATTTACCTGAATCTTGGCAATTACAACCACTATCACCAAAAGGAAATTATTGCTTATACCAAGGTGATTTAAGTGTTGCAATTAATGAACAAGCAGTATTATGGCTATTAGAACATGTATTTAGTAAAATAAATATACCATTTGTTGTAGCAGGAAAAAATCCCAGTGCTAAACTTCAATCAAAAATCTATGAATACAATCATTGTTGTTTAGTAGGTAATCCATCAGAAAAAGAAATGCAAGACATGATTGTAAAAGCACACATTCATGTAATTTATACAGAAAGTGAGGCAGGAATAAAATTGAAGCTATTAAATGCATTATTCAATGGCCGACATTGTGTATCCAATCCAATTGGCGTAAAAGGAAGCGGATTAGAAACACTATGCCATATTGCTAACGATGCATCCGATTTTTGTACAATTATTGCCAACTTATTTAATGCACCATTTACGCCTGATTGCACCCAAATGCGAAAAATGATTCTTGAAAAAATGTTTAACAATACTAGAAATGCGCAACAACAAGTTGCTTGGATTTGGGGAGAATAAGTATTAAATAATTGCATTTTTAAAATTGGGATATTGACTAAGTATCCTATAATTTGCAGTACTACATAAATATTGCAACGCATATAAATGTTGTGTATGATGTAAATCACTGCCTAACAAATCAATTAATTGTTCTGAGAGTAGTTTTTCTGCTGCTTGTTTCACATTTTTTCCATAATAACCCGTTAACGACAGCGCATTTAATTGCAACCAACATCCTTTTTCTTTCCAAAATTTATATTTTTCCGGTTGTTTATGATAATAATTGTATCGCTCCGGATGGGCTAAAATGGGTTGGTATCCTTCTACAATTAGCTGAAACACACATTCTTCTAAATAAGGTGATGGCGCTAGATAACTCATTTCAATCAATACACATTTTTTTTCACCAAAACATAATAAGGGTTGTTTTTTATGAACAGCATCTACAAAATTTTCATCTACCATATATTCTGCTGCAAATTCAAGTTGTAAGTGAATACCATTTTCAACCAAAACTGATTTTACCGATTGATAAGCAACGGCAATAGTATCGGGGGTATTGGGATATATATTTCCTAAAATATGTGGGGTGCATATTATTTTTTGATAACCTAATTGTTGCATGCCTAATAGTAATTCAATAGAATCTTCTAAAGTCTTGGCACCATCATCTAATCCGGGTAAAATATGATTATGCAAATCGGCATACAAAAATGAAAAGTTACCTAAAACCTTTTTTTTAAAAATAGAAAACATAATAGTGTAAAAATATGATGATACTCTAAATCAATATAAAATTAACCAACGGTTTTTAAAAGTTTAGCCGGATTACCCACATACACACCAGGAATGGTGATTGAATGAGTAACCACTGCACCTGCGCCTATTACTGCTCCGTCGCAAATAGTAACTGGCAATATAGTTGCATTACTCCCTATAATAACATAGTTGCCGATACAAGTTTTTTTCCATAAACCTTTATTCCCTTTTGCAGGAGTTCCATTTTCAAAAACATCATTAATAAACATAACGCC
>JAGWPI010000228.1 GCA_028877005.1 Bacteroidota bacterium
CGATAAAGAAGTACCTAAATACGCTACACATTTAGTTTACTTAACCAAGGCAGATAATGATGGTGATATAGAAAAAAGAATTATAGATTCCATTTTAAACCGAAAGCCCAAACGAGCTGATATATATTGGTTTGTACATATAGATAGGGCAGACAACCCTTATGAAATGGCTTATAGTGTTTCAGAATTAATGACTGATAAGGTGATTAAAATTAATTTTAAACTAGGCTTCAGAATTCAGCCTAGAATTAATTTATTAGTAAAAATGGTAATGCAGGAAATGAGAAAAAACAATGAACTTTGTTGCAACAATAGATATGAAGACTTAGATGTTACCAACTTTCATACCGATATTACTTATGTTATTTTAGAAACTTTTTTATCGGTAGAAAATGAATTGTCAGTAAAGGAAGGGTTTATTATGGATGCCTACTTTGCCATTAAACAACTGGCTCAATCAGATCAAAAAGCATTTGGGCTAGATAATGCCACCACCGTTGTTGAACGAGTACCCTTAGTTATAAGTCCAAAAACTTATTTGCCATTAAAGCGGATTAATTATGCATAACAATAAAAATTTAATGCAACCATTATTTTAATTCAATCCAATTACTTAATACATTATGCGCACTTACTACTGCTGCAAATAAGCGATTGTTATTTGGAATTAATGAGGAGCTACGTTGATATACAACTTCTTTATCGGTATTCAATAGTTTAATTAGAGTTGCGTAATGAATATTTTCTTCTACACCTTCCGGTAAAGCAAAAATAGCTATTGCCTTAATCGGCAATTTACCTGAATAATGAATGGTAAATATATTACTGTTACTTTTAGCAAAAACAGGAGGTTGTGGTTGTGTATTATCAATCCATGGCATAGGCGGCACAATTGCAGGCAAGGCATAATAGTTATAACGCAAACTATCGCTCCAACCATTTGGGTTATTCTCAAAATTTTTACTGCTAAAAAAAATACTGCCTTGTGTAGTACTATAACTTCTAATTGCCTTTATTTCATTGGGTAACTCATTCGTATTGCGCCAAGCTGCATTAGTACCTGCCCTATAAATTGCTTGCCCAATATATAAATGACGTCCATAGGTATGTGCATTCCACCAAGCCAACAATGTATCAAAATCGGCTAACTTATGTCCTTGTTCCCAATATAACTGTGGGGCCACATAATCTATCCATCCTTTTTTTAGCCATAACAAAATATCAGCATATAAATCATCGTAATTGGTTTGCCCTGCCTTTGTATTACTACCCTCAGGATCCTGACTTTTATTGCGCCAAACACCAAACGGACTAATACCAAATTTTACATAGGGATTTACTGCTTTTATGGTTTGGTATAAGTTGTGTATAATGCTATCACAATTACTCCTACGCCATTCATCTTTACTTAAACCATTACCATACTCACGATAAGCATGTTCATCAGGAAATTCCTTTCCTGCAATTCTATACGGATAGAAATAATCATCCATATGAATGCCATCTACTTTATAACGAGTAACAATATCTTTCACTACTCTGGTTACAAATGCCCTTACTTCGGGCAATCCCGGATTAAAATACCTGGTATTACCATAGGTTACAAACCATTCCGGATGAATTTTAGTGATGTGAGAAGGTGATATGCTGGAGTTGTGTATGTTAAAAACTGCCCGGTATGGGTTTAGCCAAGCATGAAACTCCATACCACGTTTATGTGTTTCTTCAATCATAAATTCCAGCGGATCATAATATGGGGTTGGTGGCAAGCCTTGCTTACCATTCAAATATTCACTCCAAGGTTCATATTGCGAGGGGTAAAAAGCATCTGCAGCCGGCCTTATTTGCACAAAAACAGCATTCATGCCATTGCGTTGGTGCATATCTAATAATCTAATAAAATCGGCCTTTTGTGCCTCAACAGACATACCTTTTTGGGTAGGCCAGTCTATGTTTACTACAGTAGCCACCCACACGCCACGCATTTCAAATATGGGTGCTTTTTGTGCTGATATAGCTATAGTAATAGTTGTTAAATAAACCAAAGAAAATATTTTTATCAGCATCCCTTTCATAAGGTCTTTTTTTGAATAAAGCAAGGAGAGAAATATGTTTTTACACACCGCCTAACTAGTTATAAATAAACTATAAATACCGAAGATAATGTTACTTAAAACAATAATGATAGATGTGGACGAAATATAAAGCAACTTCAACAAATAAACATAAATTTATTATTGAATATTTGGCTTTTGATTATCGAATAGAATTTAATAATTTGTTTAATAAACTTATTTCATCTGCATTTAAAGCATGCAATAATTGATCAATTTCAGGAATTTTACTTTCAAGCCGGTTTAAAACTTGCATGCCTTCTTCCGTTAAATAAATGGCTACTTTTCTTTTATCGTCTTCAGACATTCTTTTTTCTACTAATTTTTTTGCTACCAATCTGTCAACCATTCGGCTGGTATCGCTCATTTTATCTAACATTTGCTCACGAATTTGCATGGTAGATAAAGGAATGGAACTGGCTTGTACAATACGTAAAATGTTGTATTGCTGAGTTGTAATGTCTTCCGGCAATAAAAATTGTCTGATTTTTTCCTGCAACCAATTAGAAGTAAAAATAATATTTACAATGGCTTTATGGTAATCATTCCGAAATTGTAACTGCGGTATTTCATTTTCAATATCCATAAAATATTCAATATAAGTGTATTTAATCTTCCCAAACCTTCAATCCTTCACTACAATTGGCACAAATATCAATATTTTTTCTGCTTTGCATAATATCCCTTCTGAATTGGCGGTAGTTTTCATTTTGCCAAGTTTCTTTGAAACTTTGTGTAGCTAAATGGCCTAATTGATGTTGTGCATCTTTATCAAAACAGCAAGGAACCACCATGCCATCCCACGTAATTACATTGGCATGCCAAAGCTTCCAACAATGATTACCCAACCCGCTCTTCACTATTCGATTACCTGATTTATCTTTTTTATAACGACTATACTTTTCAATAGTTGGTATTAATTGATGTGGATCATTTTCAAAATCGTACACTTGTGCAGTTTTAAATCTTACCTGATCTACACCTATTTCTTTACCTAATTGCTTAATAGCTTCTATTTGGTGCTCATTAGGTTTTACAACTAAAAACTGAAAAAAAACAAATGGAGTTTTACTATTGAGTGCTTTTTTCCATTTTACAATATTTTTTGCACCTTCAATCACTTTTTCTAATTTACCCCCTACACGGTACTGCTGATATACCTCTTGTGTAGTGCCATCAATAGAAATAATTAACCTATCTAAACCACTTTCAACCGTTTTTTTTGCTTTTTCATCTGTTAGGTAGTGTGCATTGGTTGAGGTTGCTGTATAAATGCCCTTGCTGTGCGCATACTGAACCATTTCTAAAAAGGAGGGATTTAAATAAGGCTCACCTTGAAAATAAAAAATTAAATATAAAACCTCTTGATGTATTTCATCAATTGTTTTTTTAAAAAAACTATTTTCTAACATCCCTGTAGGTCGGGTAAATTCACGTAAACCACTTGGGCATTCAGGACATCGAAGATTACAAGAAGTTGTAGGCTCAAATGATATGGATATAGGCAACCCCCATTGAATAGGCTTACCTAATAAGCGGCTAACTCGGTAACTACTCCATACTTTCGTTGCATTCCACAGACGAGTAGGGGTTAGTTTAGATATTAAATTCAAGCTGTCATTTAAGTTAAAGTATGGCATATTGAATGTAAAAATAAGTTCATTCCTGTTAAAATATCTATTATATTCAACATCTTCCTCTATTCGAAAAACGATTTTAATTTTTATGGTTAGAATATACCATTTTTGTTAAGCAATTTTTATAGCGCCCATGGCAAAGAAAAAAAAGAAAAAAAAATCGGCATTCGTATGGATAATAACGGTTACATTTCTAACAATGCTGCTGCTGATTGCTTATTTATGGAAAGAGAAAAAAAATACACCCATCCCAATAGCGTTTACCTACGATGCCGATTTTGGCATACCACTTCCCGACAATTTTACCATTCATGGCATTGATGTTAGCGTTCATCAAAGTAACATAAATTGGGGTATGGTTAAAAATACCCATTCTGATAATATAGCTATTGGTTTTGTATTTATTAAAGCTACGGAAGGACTTTCTGATGCTGATAAACAATTTAATAAAAACTGGCAACAATTGGCGCAATTTGGCATAGTACGCGGTGCCTATCATTTTTTTTTAGCTACAAAAAATGGCACACTACAAGCACAAAATTTTATTCACACGGTACAACTTCAACCCGGCGATTTACCACCCGCTGTTGATGTGGAAGAATTGTATGGTGTAACACCCATGCAACTTAAAAAAAGGTTGAAAGATTACCTACAAACCATTGAAGATTATTATAATGTAAAACCTATTATTTATACATACGCCAGTTTTTATGAAAGTTATTTAGGAAAAGATTTTGATGATTATCCACTATGGGTAGCACATTATAAAGAGCCACAACAACCCAGAATTCAACGCCCATGGCAATTTTGGCAACACAGTAATGAAGGCCATATTAGCGGCATTAAAACTAAAGTAGATTTCAATGTATTTAATGGCGACTCTACAGCATTTAGGCATATTTTAATACAATAAAATTAACTCTTAAACAAGTATACATTGGAAATAAAAACTGACAATTATCATATTAGTAATTGAGCATTGTCATATTCTCGCCCATCATTACAATATAATTTGCAATGAAAAGAGCGTAAGATGCGATTGAATTTTTTAAATAAATGGTTAGATGGGCCACTAACATTGGAAGGATTGTGTAATTTAATTATGGTAGAACACCATCCTATTATATTAGAAATGTTGGCCCAATCAAAACATAAATTGGAAATACTCCTGCATTCAGGAAAATACCATACCACGCTTTTACCACAACTAAGCAGAAAACTTTTTTCAATTAACAAAGAAATAGAGCAATACATACATTCAGAACAATCCTATTTTTTTCCCTACCTAAAAAAGCAGTCTAACCAAGATCCAAGTTACAATGAACCTCTTTTAAATGCCCACTTGTTAGAAACAATGCAAGAAAAACATGAATTGTTTGTTAAAGCCTTACAGCACCAACGAAAAATTGTAAACAATTACATGATAAAAAAAGATTGGGATACAGATTTAAAAAACTATATCAATCATTTGTTTTTACTAGAAAAGAAAATTCTGTTCTGGATTGATGTAGAAAAGAAAAAAATATATCCCTATTTAGTTAAAACTACACAGCAACATGAGTAATTCTTCTATTGGCATTACTACCGCCTGCTATCATTGTGGTGAAGACTGTGGCACAAAACCCATTCAGGCATACGATAAAAATTTTTGTTGCGATGGCTGCAAATCAGTGTATGAAATATTGAACAAAACCGGTATGTGCGATTATTATTCCATTAGTAATAACCCGGGTAATAGCCAAAAAATAAAAATACGTGAAAATCAGTTTGCTTTTTTAGATGATGCATCTGTACAGAAGGCCCTTACCGTTTTTAAAGATGACAAACAAACACATGTAACTTTTTATTTACCGCATATGCATTGCAGTAGCTGCTTATGGCTAATAGAAAACTTGCATCGCCTTAATGAACATATTATTAGTAGCAAAGTAAATTTTACACGAAAAGAAGCAGATATTGTATTTAATCATACACACATCTCAATGCGAAATGTAGCTGAATTATTAACTTCTATTGGTTATGAACCATACATTAGCCTTCAAAACTTACAGCAAAACAAACCACGAATCAATCAATCTAAAATCTACAAATTAGGGGTAGCCGGTTTCTGTTTTGCTAATATTATGCTTTTAAGCTTTCCTGAATATTTGGGTATTGATGATAAAGAACAAAATCTTACAAGTTTATTCAGGTACATGAGTGTTTTATTAAGCCTACCTGTTGTATTTTATGCTGCTACTGAATTTTATAATAGTGCGTTTAAAAGCTTAAAGCATAAATACTTAAACATTGATACACCAATCGTTTTAGCAATATGGGTAACATTTATTAGGAGTATAATTGAAATATTTACCAATACAGGTAGTGGTTATTTAGATAGCATGAGTGGAATTGTTTTCTTTATGCTTGTGGGCAGAATTTTGCAAGATAAAACATATGAACAACTGAATTTTGACAGAGATTATACAGCTTATTTTCCTATAGCTGTATCGCGCATTAAAAATAATATGGAAGAAATTGTAACCCTGCCCAATATTCAATTAGATGATACATTACGAATTCACCATCAGGAGCTGATACCTGCAGATGGCATTTTAACAAAAGGGAATGCATTAATTGATTATAGTTTTGTTACAGGAGAAAGTTTTCCTGTAGAAAAACAAATGGGAGAAATGATTTACGCAGGAGGCAAACAATTAGGAAGTAATATAGAAATTTTAGTAATAAAAGAAGTTGCACAAAGCTATTTAACCAAACTTTGGAATAGAAGTACATTTAAAGAAGCAGAACAAAAAAACAAACATTCATTTGTTGATGCGCTTAGCCGCTATTTTACATGGATTGTGTTTGCCATAGCTGCAATTGCAGGCTTGTACTGGTACGTTAATGATGTGTCTAAAATGTGGCAAGCCATAACAGCGGTATTAATAG
>JAGWPI010000229.1 GCA_028877005.1 Bacteroidota bacterium
CATGTGTATTAATGTATTCTAAGCATATTCGTTAGGTTTAAAGTGCTTTAATTTAATAAACACAAAAACCATAACTGAATGAAATTGGGAGGTCAAATATAACTTTCCTTTACCAAAAAAGTATAATTATTTCATAACGGAAAATGACAAAAAAAATTATGCTTGATATAGAATGGCTATCCAACCATCTTTTTCTAACATAGTTTTTTGTTGCCAAATTGATTTTGTTTTTATTATATTTTCAATTTCAATTGCGTCTGCTACTAATAATCCGCTTAATAAAATTAGGCCTTTTGGTGATAAACATTTGATAAAATTTTGCAGGTTATCTAAAATAATGTTTCTGTTAACATTAGCCAGAATAATATCAAACTGCTGCGATGTATCAGCATTATTAGCCTGCTGAATATTGCAGTGCTGTACATTATTTATTCTAAAATTTTCGGCTGCATTTGCAATACTCCAGTCATCACAGTCTACAGCAAGAACAGATGATGCACCTAACTTTTCAGCTAAAATGGATAATACGCCTGTACCGGTTCCAAAATCAAAAACCCTTTTTTGAACAAAATTAATCTGTTGCATTAATTTCATTACCAAAAAGGTAGTAGCATGATGACCTGTACCAAAACTCATTTTAGGAGTAATAATTATTTCATGTTGTACATGAGTAATTGTCTGATGAAAATGAGCTCGTATACCTAAAAAATCATCAATTAATACGGGCGAAAAATTGGCTTCCCAATTGGCATTCCAATTTTGCTCCTGAATCAATTCTATAGTAAATAAAAGTTGATATTCTTGCATTAAAGCAAGCACTTCGGCTTCATCAAATACATCCTGCTTAATGTATGCAATTAAATAACCTGCATTTTCTTCAAAACCATCAAAACCCATCAAATTAAGTTTTGCAACGATTATTTCATTTAAAGCCGGATCAGATTGTTTTATTGCTAATTTTATATAAATCATTTTAATTATTTATATACCACTTTAAAAAAAAGCTGCTTACCTAAATAGTAAACAGCTTTTAAGATATTAGGAAGTGAGTTTATTGGTTATTGGTCACATCATCTGAGGGTTTATTAGCATCAGGCTTTGGCATTAATACTTTACGACTCAATTTAAATTTACCTGTTTTATTATCAATTCCGATTAACTTAACTTTTAATTTATCTCCCTCTTTTAACACACCATCTAAGTTTTCTAATCGCTTCCAACTAATTTCACTAATATGAAGTAAACCTTCTTTTTTAGGCAAAAATTCAACAAAAGCACCAAATTCTTTTATTCCCTTTACAACTGCATCATACACCTCGCCTACTTCTGGCACCATTACTATTCCTTTTATTTTGGCAACTGCTTTGTCTAATCCTTCTTTATTCACAGAAAAAATACTTACTTCACCGGTATTGCCAACTTCTTCAATATTAATGGTAGTGCCCGTTTCACGTTGTAATTCCTGAATAACCTTACCTCCGGGACCAATAATAGCACCAATAAATTCTTTGTCAACAATAATCTTTTCCATTCTAGGTGTATGTGGTTTTACTTCCGGACGAGCACTTGAAATGGTTTTATACATTTCATCTAAAATGTGGAGGCGAGCTGTTTTAGCTTGGTTTAATGCTTCACGCATTAATTCCATACTTAAGCCATCAATTTTAATATCCATTTGTACACCACAAATTCCGTCTTTAGTACCGGTTACTTTAAAATCCATATCGCCTAAATGATCTTCATCGCCTAATATATCGGTAAGAATGGCATATTTATTATCGGAGGAGCGAGTAATTAAGCCCATTGCAATACCACTTACATGTTTAGGAATGGGTACTCCGGCATCCATTAAAGCTAATGAACCGGCACAAACGGTTGCCATAGAAGAAGAACCATTTGACTCCAAAATATCACTCACAATTCGGGTTGTGTAAGGATATTCATTACCAGGCATCATTTGCTTTAAAGAACGCATAGCTAAATTACCATGCCCTACTTCTCTTCTGCCGGGGCCACGCATAGGTTTAACTTCACCGGTTGAAAATGGTGGAAAGTTATAATGTAAAATAAACTTAGAATAGTCTGATTTAGCAGCACTTTCAATTAAAAGTTGATCTAAAGGCGTTCCTAATGTAACTGTAGTTAATGATTGTGTTTCACCGCGGGTAAATAATGCAGAACCATGCGGAGATGGAAGCACATCTACTTCCATAGCCAAAGGTCTAATTTCAGTTAGCTGACGGCCATCTAAACGCTTCCTTTCATCGAGCATCATGTTACGAACCAACTCCCATTGTAGATCATCGAAATATTTTTTGGCCAATGATTTTGCAGTATCATCTGCATTTTCGCCTAAACTTTCAATCAGTTCTTTTTTAAGGTTTGTAAATGCCTCAGTTCGTTGGTCTTTTCCGCTGGCACTTCTAGCAATAGCCAGAATTTTATCTGTACAAAAAGTCTTTACTTGGTTTTGAATATTTTCATCTTGCGGAGGCTTGGGGTAATCACGCTTTGCAGTAATACCTTTCTTATTGCGTAATTGTTTTTGAGCTTCAATTTGAACACGGATGGTATTATGTGCAATTTCAAGCACTTTTACTAAA
>JAGWPI010000230.1 GCA_028877005.1 Bacteroidota bacterium
AAACTCCAAAAAAGTGAAAGTTCTCATGACTAAAAGTAATATTTCTCAATTTTAAAACAAATAACTTTGAAGCAATATGAGTATACATCAAAAGTTTTCGATAGAGCAATGGGATTTTAAGAGCGACTCTGTTTTAGTGAATTTACCTGAAACGGATAAAGCAATTTTATTAGCTCATCAAACCGAACAGTACTATGATAAAGGTGAAATAATATTTAGAGAAAATAGTTATCCATCTGGAA
This sequence comes from Bacteroidota bacterium, assembly GCA_028877005.1. GTDB lineage: Bacteria > Bacteroidota > Bacteroidia > Chitinophagales > Chitinophagaceae > Hydrotalea. The sequence continues at coordinate 243 of JAGWPI010000230.1, forward strand.
TTTTTTATATAGTTAATGGGAAAGTAAAAAAATTTAAGATAGACAAAAATCGCAAGGAGCACATTATTTATGTTGCCAATACAGGCGAATTGATTGGATATCATGCTATTTTATCCGGCGATCGCTTTCCTGATTCTGCCGCTGCACTAGAAAAGAGTATTGTAGCGTTTATTCCAAAAGAAGATTTTTTACATGCACTTTCCACTTCTGCTTTGCTGGGTACCAGGCTATTAAAAACTTTAAGCCATGAGTTTGCAGTGTTAGCTAATAGCTTAAGTATTATTGCTCAAAAATCCGTTCGAGAACGATTGGCTTTGCAATTGGTGGTGCTACGGGAAAAATATAAAGATCATTTTATAGAAGGTAACACAGTATCTATTAATTTAAGTAGGGAAGACTTAGCTAATTTGGTTGGTACAGCCCGTGAAAATGTAGTAAGAATTTTATCAGAATTTAAAGAAGAAGGTTGGTTAATCACTAAAGGAAGAACTATAGTTATATTAGATGTTGATGCATTAATAAAAGTGGCTAATATGTAATTTCTTTTTTCGAAATTTTATTTGTTTTATTATTTAATAAATTTGCACTTTGTAAAATATAATTTTTTTTGAGTTTTCACCAATTCCCAACAGTATTTTAAAAACTCAAAAATTAATTAGCATGGAAGTGTTGACTAAATTGGCTAAACCTGTTTTTAGGAAGTCAAACAATGAAGTACTTTTTAATGCACTACGTAAGGAGGTGAATAGTGTATTGGCTCAGTCATCAAATTCAATACATTACTATAGTAAAATAAAAGCAATCTTATTTCCATTACTTTATTTTACAGCATGGTTTGTAGCCTTATTGTATGGGAAGCAGCCAGGCATTTTATTTATCATGTATGCTTTTATGGGTTTTATGTTGGTAGTTAACTATCTAACTTTAATACATGAAGCAGTGCATGGGACAATTTTTAAATATAGTAAATTAAATAAATATTATTTATATTTGTTTGATTTAATGGGTGCTAATAGTTTTATTTTTAAAATAAGGCATGTACGTTTACATCATAATTATCCAAATGTAATGGGCTGGGACAGTGATTTTGAACAAAGCCCATTGGCAAGGGTATTTCCTAATGGCAGTTACCACAAATGGCATCGATATCAACATATTTATTTACCATTTCTTTATCCCTTGTATTTGCTAAATTGGTTACTGATTAGAGATTTTAAAGATTACTTTAATAAAAATAAATTGGTATGGAAGGTGGTTAGTATTCCGTTTGTAGAATATATAAAGTTGTTTTTCTTTAAAATATTTTTTCTGTCTTACATTATTGTTATTCCTAAATATTTTATAGGGATTAGTTGGATGACTATTTTATTTGCATTTTTGATAATGATGTTTGTTGCCAGTATTATTTCGCTAATTGTTTTATTGCCGCCACATGCCGGTATGTATAATGCATTTCCGTTACCAGCTATTAATGGAGAAATGCCTTCAGATTGGTTGTTGCATCAGCTATCATGTACTAATGATGTTTTGGAAGACAATTGGTTTATTCGGTTTTTTATGGGCTCATTTAATTATCATATTGCACACCATTTATTTCCCAATATTCATCATGTATATTATCCGGCAATTACTAGGGTAATTGAAACTTTTGCCAATGCACATCAACTTCCTTACCGAAAAATAAAATTGTGGCAAGCTTTGTATGCACATTTTCAATTATTAAAAAACAATGCTTACCACGAAAATATTTTTGAAGAAAGCATGTAAATTATGATGTTTTTTATTTTAAACAATTAATCTATGCATCATACATTCTTTATGCCTGCATATGAGGCTGTAATTGTTGCATTATTAATTGTTTAGGAACAACACCACTTTGCCGCCACAAAATTTTTCCTTCCTTAAATAAAATTAAAGTAGGTACACCTTGAATTTGGTATTTTGCTGCCAAGGAAGGATTCTTATCTACATCAATTTTAATTACCCTTGCTGCATTACCTGCAGTTTTAGCCACTTCTTGCAGCGTTGGTGCCATCATTTTGCAAGGACCGCACCATTCTGCAAAAAAATCAACTAATACCGGTTTAGTATCTGCAATAATTTGATTGAAATTTCCTGTCA
>JAGWPI010000231.1 GCA_028877005.1 Bacteroidota bacterium
GGGGTTATGAGGATGAAGAGCTATATCACTTTTATTTTGATCACCTCAATAATAAAACCCCTTACTTGAATATTTTACTAACCTTATCTACCCACGAGCCTTTTTTACTTAATCAAGCAACATTTTATGCTAATAAATTTGATAAATATTTAAGTACACTTGCATTAGATAAATCAAATAAAGAAAAAGTTTCACATTACAAAAAAGCCTTAAGTACAGTTTTATATGCTGATGAAAGTATCAGAAATTTTTTCCGAATTTATCAGCATAGGACAGATTTTGAGCATACTATTTTTATCATTACGGGTGATCATAGAATGCCAGAAATTCCTATTGAAGATAAATTAGACAGATACCACGTGCCACTAATTATTTATTCCCCATTATTAAAGAAGAGAAAAGCGTTCAGGAGTATATCTACACATTTTGATATAGCCCCAACACTTATTAAATTACTACAAAAACAATATAGTATTGCTATGCCTGATACTGCTGCATGGATTGGATTAGGTTTAGATACCACAATAATGTTTAGAAATATACATCATTATCCACTGAAACAAACAAAATCCGATTTAGTAGATTTTATTAGTAATGAGTACTTAGAAAATCAGGAACGCCTGTTTAGGATTTATCCAAACTTATCTATTGAAGCAACAAGAAAAGATTCTATATTGGCAGAAACCAATATTAGATTTAATCAATTCAAACTAAAAAACAATCAATTCTCAAAAAATTTAAAACTATTACCCGATTACTTGTATAAAAAATATACAGAATAATTTAACCTAAACATCTTCAGTGTATTAGTACATCTAAAACCTAAACATCCAGGCTACTCCTGCCTGATATTGATTACCTTTTGTTTGGGGTAAATATTCCTGATTTACCCAATTAGCATCAATCGACAATACATTCATTTTTCCAATAGTTTTCCGGTATAACAAGCCCGCTTTATAAGCAACCAGATTAGCCCTATTATCTAATAGAACTGCATTATACCTGTCATCAGGAGAAATACCGTAACCGGCAGATATGCCAATAAAGTCATAAGCTCCACCAAAATAATAACGCGCCATTACACTATAAGAAATACCGGCTTTTGATGTATAATTAGACGGAATAATATAAGCTCTTGCTCCAAAAAGCCAGTTTTTATAATACTTACCGGCATAGGCAGTGTATAACCAAGTTGGACTATTACCAAACTGCAAATAGCGAATACCCATTTCTGCTTCATAACTTTTTGGCAAATTAGCATATAATGAAAATGCACCACGCCATTGAGGAAATACCCCGTTATTATTTCCGGTATAACCTGCATTGATATAACTGTAAAATATTTTTGAAATATGTGGATAAGATTCTATTTCAAATTGCAAGGCATTTTCATTGAACCGATTGGCATAATTTACTCTTCCGGTAATTAATCCCAACGAGGTAGTCCTCCCATAATCAACACTAGCTAAATGCCAAGGGTTGTTAAATTGTTGATCAAAGTATACAAAATCATAATTCAGATCTATCTGATTTTTTGAGAGTAATGATTTAATAGAGGCAGCCAACGCTCTTGCAGCAGCCATTTCATTTCTAAAATGAATCAGTTTTTGAATAGTGAAATAGGCGCTATCATAGTTTTGTTGCGCTACAAAAATTTTTGATTTTAATAACAACAAGGATGCAGATGCTGGATGAAATTGTAACCCTGTGTTACATGTAGCCAGTGCTTTTGTATAAGCGTTATTCCAGTATAGCATTGTAGCATATCCTATTGAAGCATCCTCATAATTAGGATTATTCTGCAAGGCATTTTCAAAAAAATATGCCGCACTGTCATAATTTTTTTCCCAACTGTTTATTCTACCCATAAATACCCAAAGATCTGTATAACGCGGACTTTGCTGAATACCCTGATGCAAGTATTGTTTGGCCAATGAAAAATTATGCTGCCGAAAAGCAGCATTACGAGCTAAAACAAGCAAACTATCACTTGACAAATTTGTTTGAGAGTAAATAGTAGTAGTAAAAAATAGCATAAAAAATAGCCATAAATACTTATTATGCTGCATAGGATAGGTGTTAAAATATTTGTAAAGATAGTTAACAGTTGTGCATTTTAAACATTAATATACTGTTTTCTTTGTAATAATGAATTAGCTGATAACTTTATAAAAGATTATTATTAATTAGCCGTTGGATTGATTATTTTTGTTACTGAACATAAACAGTTATTATGAAGATTTTTGTTGGCGGGTTACCCGGCGATATCGACGAAACCGATTTGAAAGAAATGTTTGAATTATATGGCGATGTGCGATCAGCCATTGTTATTAAAGACAGGCAAACCGGAAAAAGCAAAGGTTTTGGTTTTGTGGAAATGCCTAACGATACTGAGGCTAAAGAAACCATTGAACTACTGAATGGAGTAAAAATGTTGGGCAAAAAAATTGCAGTAACACAAGCTGAAGATAATGCCAGAAGCAGTTCTAACAATTCAGGAAACAGATCATTTAACAATCGGCCTCCTAGAAGATATTAAAGACTAAATACTTAAAATGCCGGATTTAAAACCCGGCATTTTTATAAATATTATTTTATATATACTAAAATATTAAAAAGCTTCCGCAATATTTATGTAGAAATTTGTGGCATTATTTCCTCTAGCAACATCTATTCGTAAATTTATTTTCCCATTTGTCGATATTTTCCGCCTAACACCCAACCCATATGTAATATGCATCTCATTAAAGCCAAATGAATTGTATTCATGTGCAACCTCACCTAATGCACCAAATGCAACCAATCCCCATTTGTAACTTAATTGGTGGCGCAATTCAGATTGAAGTGCTATTAATTGATTATCTCGGTATCTTCCTGCATATAATCCACGCATCATGTAACTTCCACCTAATGTAGCGGTTTGCCAAAAGGGCACTTCACCTGTATTAGATTGAAAAAGGAATTGGCTAACTATAACTGTATGCGGATGTATAGAACGATAGTGACGCACATCAATAGTCGATTTCACGAAATTAAATGCACTCCCGGTTATAGCCCCATGTATAACTGTATTACCCGAAAAATACCAGCCTTTTGTTGCATTTAAAGCATTATCTCTATTATCATACAATAAACCTAAACCTACACCAATTGTGTTTCCTCCATCTTGCCCATTAATTGGTAATGCCATCTTATCCAATTCCATAGGTTGCACAGAAAAATAATCAAGCATAGAAACTATTCCTCCCAAATACCAATGATTTTCTAAATGTTTATACAAAGCCAAATTTAATTTCAAGGATTGTGAATTTAATAATTGCTGAAAAGAATCTGGTGTATTATTTCCAATGCCAAAAAAATATTCAGGAAATTGTTGAAATGTTGTATTACCAATAATTAAACTTTTATTGTATTTGCCATATCTACGTACAGAAACATCAAAAATAAATTGATTATTAAAAGTATATAAGGTACTTAATTGACCATAAGAGGTATCAGCCATTTTTTCTTTAAAAAAATAAATACCGCTTACACCAAGTGCCAATCGGGTTTCAGGGGCATAACTAATTACAGGGAATAGAAGAATTGGTTTATGTGGTACTGAATCGAATTGGATATTGTTGGTTGAAATATTGCTCAACTTTTGTTGCGCATGTATAAAAAAAGAGGCAACATTAACTTTACCAAATAAAAAATGACTAAAGAGAAAAAAAGAAAATATGCGTATCATAGTTTAATTAATTTGTATAATATATTACTTAAATTAATTTTAATTTTTTTGAAATTGAATATATTGTAAAGCAGCTTCTAATACCTCATCTTTACCATTTTGAATACCTGCCAAAGTTGGATTTATTATGAAGTCGGGCATAATTCCAACACCCACAAACTCAGTTCCATTAGCCATTACATCGCGCTTGGTGCAAATAAAACCTAAACCTCCGCCTGGTAAATTATATCCCAAGGGTTGTCCTGTACTTCCTCCAGTTGGTTCTCCAAAAATTTTCCCACGATTCATTTGTTTAAATGCAATGGTAAAATCTTCAGCTGCAGAATATGTTGCAGCTGAAGTTAATAGAATTACGGGTTTTTCATACAGTAATTTTTTATAAGGTTTCCAATCGTTTAATTCTAATTGTACATGAATGGCACCATTACCCCATGCTCTTTGTGCAGGCTGATAGGTATGGAGAACATTTAAAGAAGTCATAAAAGGTTGCTTTGTTAGGCAACCTAATATTTCATAACCAACATTACTGTTACCACCACCATTTAATCGTACATCAATTATCAACGCTTTGGTAGAAGTTATGGCAGAAAAAAGACTATCAAATGCTTTTGTGATTTCGTCTGTTTCAAAACTATTTATTTGTAAGTACCCTATATTGTTGGGAAGGGTAAGAAACGAAATTATAGGTAATTTAAAATTATCTGAACGTTGAAATTGTTGTACAATAGGCCTTTGTTGATTATTTAAAAATGTTACCTGTACTTTACTACCACGATACCCTTTAAATAACTCATAAGTATATATTCTACTAATACTATCTTGAGTAGTAGAAAAATGCAAATAAGGACTAATATTTTTCCGAATGTATTCTTGTACAGGAATGTGATTTATAGCAGTAACTACCCACCCTTCTTTTACATTACTATAAGGCAATTCATTAGATAAATTTTTAACTACTACAACTTTACCATCTATATATTTACAAATGAAGGGAAGATTATCATTTTCTCTCAAAAAATAATACAAGGGTTCAATAATCCGTGAATGCCCATCACGCAGCAGCTGATTCATTTGCTGAAGTACTCGATAGGTTTCATGTATATTTTTTGTGGCCAATATAATTGGTATAAATGCTTTGTACACACTATCCCAATTTAAATAAGGCACTTTATCAAAATTGGCAAAATTAAATTTTGCTTCATACCAAACTTTACTTAATGCTTCTATTTTTTCTTCATTAGTCAAAGCGTTAATAACTATAGTACTATCAAATTTTGCAGAAGGAAATAATTTATTATAAAAATGATAATAGTTTGCAGAATCAAATATAGGTTGTGCAATTAGTTGAATTGATTGAAAAAATATAATCGTAAATAACACAAAACTTTTCTTCATAACAGTATAATTAAAGTAAGTTTAGAAATACATGGCAAAGTAAATACAAACCCATAGTGCAGGAAAACAGCATCGGATAAATGCCAAAAAAAACAAGAAGAATGCCTTTAATTAGTTACTTAAAAGAATTTTATATCGAAATTTTCCATTAAAATATTCTTTCATCCTTATAACTGCATATGTTTCTTTATTAATCCACCAAATACTATAATTGTTAGAATTTGGATAATTAACTTTTAACCGAAAACAATGAATAGTATTTCTTGTATAATACTGGATTGTATCTAATTGCTCCACTATATATGTATAATATTGCGGTAATGATGCACTACCGGGATGATAAAAATAGATAGCGAATTTTTTTCCTACAGACAATGGCAATATAGAAAAGGTTTCTAAATCTAATTCCCAGTTATATACAGGTTGTTGAAGTAACAGATGAAATTTTTTTTGACTAATAGATGTATCGGTATATATAGAATCTGGTGTAAATAAGTAGTATTCAATATAATTTGGTCGATGAAAAGCAGTTATGGAAGAATGATGAAGTACCGGTAAAAAATTATGGGCATCAACTACAGAATAAATGGTTCGTTCAATAAACTGAGTATCTAAACTGAACCACTTTTGTTCAATGGTAATATTTTTTATTTTTTTTTGAAAAGGAAGAATATTTCTTTCCCAAATATATACCCCCATTCTCTTTCCGGAAACAGAATCTTCGCTATACACTAAATATTTACGCATACCCGGTTGAAGATGTTTCATTTGAACAATTGGATGCAAGTAATCAAGGGTATCAACCGATTGTGCATTTAGCAAACCAACCAAAGAAAACAAAATAGTAAACAAAAATGCAAATTTTAATTCTTTCATTTTTTTAAACAAAATTGAAAGAATTTCTAAGCACTGCCCACATTAACCAAGATGAATGACGTAAATAAGAAGATAGAAAGTTAAAATAATATTCCTCACAATGTTATGATGAAGTTAGAAATGCTTTTAAAACAACAGCTTGGTTATGTTCTTCATCTTTTGAGCCAAACACTAGTGTACAACGGCCTTCAGAAAGAATTTTTTTTAAATCATTAATCGCATCTTGATTATTAATTAGTTCTTCTATATATTTTCTTTTAAAAGCATCCCATTTAGAAACGTCGTGTGCATACCACTTTCTTAATGATGTACTTGGCGCAATGTCTTTTAGCCAAATATCAATTTTTGCCTTTTCTTTGGTTAATCCGCGAGGCCAAACTCTGTCCACTAAAATTCTCTTCCCATCTGTTTTAGCCACACTATCGTACACACGCTTTATTAATAATTGATTTTTCATTAAAAAAATAACTTATAAATTAATTATGATTATATATACTTTAAAAGCAGAAAATTTATTGTTTCAGAAATTGGCGTAAAACATATTGCAAAATTCCACCATTTTTAAAGTACTCAACTTCTATTTGAGAATCTAACCGCGCCAAAGCATTAAATTGAATAACTGTACCATCCTCTTTTTTTGCAGTAATTGATAAAATTTTTAATGGTGAAAGCTGATTATCAATACCCATTATATTAAAGAATTCTTTACCAGATAAGCCTAACGATACCGCATTTTCTCCAGGTTGATATTGTAAAGGCAAAACGCCCATTCCTACCAAATTACTTCTATGAATTCGCTCATAGCTTTCTGCTAATACTGCTTTAATACCTAATAGGAAAGTGCCCTTCGCCGCCCAATCACGTGATGAACCACTACCATATTCCTTACCTGCCAATACAATGAGTGGGATAGAATTTTCTTTATAGCGCATAGCTGCATCATAAACAAACATTTCTTCCCCGGTAGGTAAATAAATTGTATAACCCCCTTCTTTTGTGGCAATTTTATTTTTAATACGAACATTAGCAAAAGTACCACGCACCATCACTTCATCATTTCCTCTTCTTGAACCGTATGAATTAAAGTTGGATATAGAAACCCCTTTACTCAACAAATATTTTCCTGCTGCAGAATGTTCTGAAAACGAACCTGCTGGCGAAATATGATCGGTGGTGATGCTATCACCTAGCATTAGCAAAACACGGGCATTTTCAATATCTTGAAGAGGTAGGGGGGTATTGGGCATATATTGAAAAAAAGGAGCCTGCTTAATATAGGTAGATTGGTTACTCCAAGTATATACATTTTCTTTAGCAACTGAAAGTTGTTGCCAAATACTATTGCCATCAAATATGGTTTTATAATTTTTTTCAAAATCAGCCGGTGATAATACTTTTTGCATAATACTTTGAATCTCATCATTAGTTGGCCATATATCTTTTAAATAAATGGGTTGTTGGTTTCTATCATAACTAATAGGCTCGTTCATAATATCAACATCAACCCTTCCTGCTAATGCATAAACAACTACCAACATTGGAGACATGAGGAAGTTCATTTTTACTTGAGGGTGTATACGTGCCTCAAAATTCCTATTACCTGATAGAACAGATGCTACTACTATATCATTTTCTTCAACAGCTTTAGCAATATGATATGGTAACGGCCCTGAATTGCCTATACAGGAAGTACAACCGTAACCTACTACATGAAATTGTAATGCCTCCAAATCACCTAATAAATCAGCTTTTTTTAAGTAATCTGTTACTACTTTTGATCCTGGCGCCAATGATGTTTTAACCCATGGTTTAACATCAATCCCCAATAACCTAGCCTTTCGTGCCACTAAACCTGCACCTATCATAACATATGGATTAGAGGTATTTGTACAAGAAGTAATAGCAGCAATAACAACCGCACCATCATTCAACATAAATTTTTCTTCGCCTAAACTTACCCAAACTTTTTTCATCCCATTTTCTAACTGAACTTCTACTGTATTCAAGTTATCTTGATTGTTTGTATGTATAGGCTGACTACCACCTTCTCCCCTCCACTTATCAATAACAGATTCATTTAAAGCAATATAATTTCTATCGTAACTTTCTTTTAAATGCTTTATAAAGATTTGTTTAAAATCTTTTAAAAGAATTTTATCCTGTGGTCTCTTAGGACCAGAAACAGTAGGGACTACTGTAGACAAATCTAGTGTAACTACATCGGTATATGAAATAGTTTCATTGCCGGTTCGCCACAACATATTGGATTTGCAATAAGATTCAACCAACTCTATTTGTTCAGGGGTTCGGTTGCTTTGTCGCATGTATTCAATGGTTTTTCCATCTATAGGAAAATAAGTAATTGTACACCCAAATTCTGGCGACATATTGCCAATAGTAGCTCGATCAGGAACAGATAAAGCATCAAGACCATCTCCAAATACTTCTACAAACTTTCCAACCACACCATATTTTCTTAACAATGCTGCAATGGTTAATACCATATCTGTAGCAGTAGTGCCTGCTGGTAATTTACCCGTTAGTTGTAATCCAATTACTTCGGGCATAATAAAATATACCGGTTGTCCCAAAAGTGCAGCTTCAGCCTCAATGCCCCCTACACCCCAAGCAACTACGCCAATGCCATTTACCATAGGGGTATGACTATCTGTTCCTACTAAAGTATCCGGAAATACAATACCATTCCTTTCAATAACACCTTTTGATAAATATTCTAGGTTTACCTGATGACAAATACCCATTCCGGGCGGTACTACACTAAAATTGTTAAATGCATGTTGTGCCCATTTTAAAAATTGATATCTTTCTTCATTGCGCATGTATTCTTCCTCCATATTTTTCTCATACGCATAGGCAGATCCAAAATAATCTACTTGGACTGAATGGTCTATTACTAAATCAACAGGAATAATTGGGTTAATAATGTTGGGATTCTTACCCTTTTCAGCAATGGCTGTACGTAATGAAGCTATGTCTACAACTGCCGGCACGCCGGTAAAATCCTGCATTAATACCCTTGCAGGTTTAAATGGTATATCTTTATCAGAAGCCTTTGGTTTCCAATTAAGCAAAGTTTCCACATTCTCTCTCGTAATAGCAAAATCATCAAAATTTCTTAATACATTTTCTAATAATATTCTAATTGAAAATGGCATTTTACTAACGGCATATCCTTTGTGTTCTAATTCAGTTAGACTGTAGAATAGAAAACTACCTTTACTTGTTTTCATTTCTTTTGTAATGTTTAAAAAATCATTCTTCATAAAGAAAGTATTATTGTGGAGCAATTAATGATACATCTAATTATTACGAAATAATATTTAAAATTGGCGTTGTTTTAATAATAATTTTGCTTAAACGTTACTAAGAACAATAGAATATAAATTTACTTCATTTTAAGAAATAAAACATTCCATTTATTTTAAAAAAGAATTTAAAATTTGATGAAACTTTTAAAATAATAAGGCTTCCTGAAATGCTTGTATGTACTTTTTAATATACAGTTGTTTTTGTTTTTGTCTATACTGCATAATAAATCGAGGATGCTCTAAGGGTATAATTTTTTGGAAAAATTGATAGGACTCATTCAATTTTAGCAGATAGTTATAATTTTTACCACTCCCCAAACAAAAAGCAGTATGTGTGAGGATACCAAATTGAATTTGTTGCTGTAAGGATTGAATTATAAATGGCGTCAGCGCTACTTGCAAATCTTTATTATCATAATAATTAAAATTTATGAATTGATTTGCATTTGTTTGTTTTGCAAACCCTAATGGAACAACGGAATTAATATAAAAATATTCATAAAATAGTTTTGTTCCCCCAAAAGCCTGAATCATATCATAAATAAAAACCGAAGAGGGTTCATGAGTTTCTTTACCACTGTAAGGTATACCACATGCACTAATCAATCGCTTAGTATCAGTAAAGGGAACACCGGTAATAGCTGCACCAAAACGTCCGGGGTTAATACCAATGATAAACACCCTTTTTTGTTGATCATTATAAAATTTTTTATAAAATTTTTTCATTAATTGAATGGCCCCTTGATTATTTTGAAAGGGATTCATAGCAACAATTGCTTTGGGCAATGGAATATTTAAAGAAAGTTTTTGATTAAAGTGAATAATGCCGTTTGCAAAAGTATTTTTCATAACCAAGAAAGTTGCACGCTATTTTAACTTAATAATAAAATTATTATTAGATTTCCATAGTGCAACTTAAAATTGAAAAAAGAATGAAATTGTATACTTATTTCAACTTTTGATTAGCTACAATTTTAGGTGCATACCATTTATTGCGAATCCAAAATGCAACATTAACCAAGGTAATTAAAGCAGGGACCTCAACTAAGGGGCCAATTACGCCTGCAAATGCTTCACCACTATTTATACCAAATACACCAATTGCTACAGCAATGGCCAATTCAAAATTATTTCCCGCAGCAGTAAAAGCAATTGAGGCATTCACCGAATAATCTGCACCCATTTTTTTGCCAACAAAAAAACTCACTAAAAACATAATGGCAAAGTAAATTACAAGTGGTAATGCAATGCGCAGTACATCAAACGGAATCTGAACAATTAATTCACCTTTTAAACTAAACATTACTACAATGGTAAATAAAAGTGCAATTAAAGTAATAGGTGAAACAAAAGGTATAAACTTATTATTATACCATTCTTCTCCTTTAGCTTTTAATAAAAAATAACGAGTTAAGAACCCGGCTACAAAAGGAATTCCTAAATAAATAGCTACACTTTCTGCAATGTGCCCTATGGTAATGTTAACTGTATTTCCAGTAAATCCAAAAAGAGGAGGCAGAACTGTAATAAAAAAGTAAGCATATACACTATACAACAATACCTGAAAAATACTGTTCAGTGCTACCAATCCAGCTGCATATTCCCTGTTGCCTTCTGCTAATTCATTCCATACTATCACCATCGCAATACAACGAGCCAATCCAATTAAAATGAGCCCTGTCATATAAGCAGGATAATTGTGCAAAAAAATAATGGCAAGAAAAAATGCCGCCACGCTGGTTTCCCAAACCCAGCGCGTAGACCAGTA
>JAGWPI010000232.1 GCA_028877005.1 Bacteroidota bacterium
AATGCAAAACCGATGCAGAAGTTGAAACCATTGGTACGGAATGGCTTATTCAACAATCTAAAGAATTAAAAGCTGCAGGAGTGCCTGTATTACATTATTACACTTTGGGTAAACCTAAAGTAATACGCAATGTGGTGCAAGAGGTGTTTTAAACCCATTTTATTGTGTAATGCTATTTTGCAATGGCCATGCTATGTTTATTATTGTTAACAATAGTGTACAAGCAGTGATGATACTGCAAAGTATGCTTATAGGGGCATTTGGTATGCTGTTTATAAAACGTTGTAGCAAAACTCTATTTGCCTATAAATAATAGCGAATGTACAAAATTAGAAAAACTGCTTTTTTATTGATGAAACCAAGTAAAACACTTTTTATAAGTAGGTAAAATATAACTGAGGTGTTGTTATTTTACTGTTATGGTACTTTATGGTGCTTTTTTTCTTCTCAACGCCCAACCATCCGGCAAGGTTGTTAAAATGCCGGATGTTCTTTTAACATTTCAAAATTTCTAATACATTTTTAATTCCCGCCTAAAAGTTATTCTATCAGTATTGCACAACTTTGTATTTCATTAATGTTGGCGCATTTGTTTTTTATTCATTGGTTTATTACACAATTATAAAAATATGAAACAGCTATTATGGTTAGTAATAGTGCTATTCATTACCGCAAAGGCACAGAGTCAAATTACTGATTCTTTAAATAATGAAAAATTACTCCGCGAAAAAATACTCAACGATATTCAACAAAACTTAGAAAAGAAAAATCAGGTGTTTGATTCTACTATTCTGCACATTAATGAACGGGTAGATAATTTGGATAGTGCTATAAAAGTAACTACTAGTGTAAAAGTAAAAGCCGATAAGTTAGTGGAAAGGGTGCAGGCTTTGGAAGATAAACAAAAGGCACAGGACCAAAATGAAATGAATATTTATCAAGCCAATTATCAAAGCGCTGTAGTAAACTTAGTTTCTATGCAGCGGGAAATTAAACCATTGATATTATTTAATACAACCCGTGAATTTTTTACTGCACTTAGCGATGCCGGCAATCCTATGAATTATGCGGGCTATAAAAAATGGTTCGATCAATTTAAAGCGTTTGTAAAAGCCAATAAGCAAAAAGAATCTATGCTTACCGTGAGTAATAATTTATTAAATTTTTCAGGATCTGCTGCACAGGCTGTTCCGGTAGTTGGCCCCATTTCCTCTGTGTTGTTTTCAGGCATGTCAACCTATGTTAATTCGCTGGGAAAAAAAGAAAAAGAGCTTAGAACAGAAAGTGAAAAAATGATTACACTTACTGCCAAAGTAGGACAATTTGACTATGATAAAAGTGAAGTAGAGCATGAGTGGAAACTGATTACCGATGAATTAAATAATCTTCAAAAATTGTATGGAAAATCGCTAGAGAAAAACTTGCATATGCTGCAGGTACAAATGGATGACTTTAATCAAAACTTCTCACAAGAAAGCGATGCCGAAAAAAGATACCAATACCTTACCGATTTGCGCCAGAAAGCAAGT
>JAGWPI010000011.1 GCA_028877005.1 Bacteroidota bacterium
ATTTTCTGTAATTGGCAGCTCCAGCCAAATAAGTCGTTTACCAAATAATCGATTTGGCTTACGTTCCATGGCATTTAGCAACTCTAACTATGGTTTTAAACACGTGGTAAAGTCCGGTGCTGTTGAATTGAACTCTAACTTCAGCAGCCGCTTCTCTAACCAATTCATTGCCACTATTACTAAAATACAAGATACCAGAACAATACCCGGCGGAAAAGCTTTTCCCACTATTGATATTTTTAACAATAATGGACAAAACTATATGTCGGCTGGTACCGATCCTTTTACACGTAACAATGATGTGATTAATGATATATATAATGCCACTGATAACTTTACTTATTATGCCGGTAAACACACTTTAACTTTTGGTGCAACCTATGAATACCAAAGAGTTGGTAATATGTTTATGCCCGGAGCATCTAGTTATTATGCATTCAATTCCTTGAGTGATTTTATGAATAACCGCGCACCGGCATTTTTCTCCTACAATTTTTCATTGGTACCCGGTACACCTGCACCCTATTCAGCCGATTTGAAAATTGGCCAATTAGGTATATATGCACAAGATGAATTTAACGTAAATGATAAATTGAAGATTACCTATGGTTTAAGGATTGATAAACCAGTGTATCCGCAACAACCATTAGAAAATCCGAATATAAGTGCCTTAACCTTGCCTGATAAGAATGGCAATCCTACCCATTACAGTACCGGCAAATGGCCCAAAAGCACGTTGTACTTCTCTCCCAGAGTAGGTTTTCGTTATAAAATTGATGAAGAGAACTTGGTATTTCGTGGAGGAACAGGTTTATTTACCGGAAGAATTCCTTTTGTGTTCTTAACCAATATGCCATCTAATAGTTTTATGTATCAATCTGGTCAGGCAGTAAACAACGCTACACAATTGCAGAATTTCTTATTCAATCCCAATCCCGATGCCTATGCTAGTAAGTTCAATCCAACACCGGGTGCATTACCCAATAATGCCAATATTGTGCTGATTGATCCAAATTTTAAATTTCCACAGGTATGGCGCACCAACTTAGCCTTTGATAAAAAATTAGGTAAAGGCTGGTTAATTACAACTGAGTTTTTGTATACCAAAGACGTAAATGCTGTAGTAATGCGTAATGCCAATTTAAAAAACCCCGATGGAACCATTAATGGTATAGACTTTAGAGGTAGATTTTCATCTATAGCTGCAAGAAACGTTTATAGCAACCTCAATACAGCTATAGTATTAGAAAATACTACATTAGGTTCTAGTGGTTCGGCTACTTTCCAAATTCAAAAATCGGCTGCTAAAGGTTTTTATGGTTCATTTGCTTACACTGCTAGCTTTGCCTCTGAAGTTTCTGCAAATCCCGGTTCTCAAGCTACTTCAGTTTGGAATAGTAATGCAACTACCGGTACACCCAATACTGTTCAATTGGCCACTTCTTCATATGTAACACCACACCGTTTTATTGGTACGCTTTCTTACAGATGGGAATATTTAAATCACATGGCTACAACCATTAGTATGTTTGGCCAATTAGCCAAACAAAATAACTACAGTTATGTATACCAAGGTGACATTAATAATGATGGCTTAAGTGGCATTGATTTAATGTATATTCCCAAAGATCCATCTCAAGTTATTTTTGTGCAAAATGGCAGCTTTACACCGGCCCAACAAGCCGCTGCATTCCAACAGTTTATTCAAAATACACCTTATTTAAATAACAATAAAGGAAAGGACGCAGAAAGAAATGCTGCTTACTTACCGTGGTTAAGCACATTTGATGTGAGAATTTTACAGGATTTTTATGCTAAAGTGGGCGATAGAAAACACACTTTACAACTTTCTGTAGACATTTTGAATGCAGGTAATTTGATTAATAAAATGTGGGGCGTTCGTCAACAAACCACTACTACCCAACCGTTAATTTTTAATGGTTTAGATAGTCAAGGTCGTCCTACATTTAAAATGCAAACTTTAAGTGGACAATTGTTAACCAAGCCATGGCAAAACACATTAACTACAGCTAGTACATGGGGTATGCAAATAGGGTTGAAATACTTCTTCTAAACTTTGGCTTAATTCCAATTAAATTTTCATAAAGAAGCCCCGAAAATTTCGGGGCTTCTGCTTTTTAACGGAATATTTGCGCTTTGTTAATAAAACGGTAACATGGCCATAAAGCTATGTTAAAAGTTAACCTTCAAATTTGCACCTGAAATTAAAAACTCAAATCACATGTTCAAAAAACTACTACTTATGCTGGCTCTGTTCATTGGAGCCATTAGTTATGTACAAGCGCAGGAAACCACCTCTGATGTACAAGGTAGGGTAATGGATGGCAACAACCCTATACAAGGTGCTGTTGTTACAGCCATTCATCTACCTACAGGAACAAAATATGTAACTACTACTCGTAAAGATGGTAGGTACAATTTGGCAAATATGAAAATCGGTGGCCCCTACCAAATTACTGTTACATTTTTAGGGTATAAAACAGAACAGCAAGACAATGTTTTTTTAGTTCTTGGTCAAGAATTTAAAGCTGACTTTTCTTTAACACAAACCAGCAACGAACTTAAAACAATAGAAGTAAAAGGCTTAAGACAAGACAAAGTATTTAATACCGGCCATACAGGTAGCCAGGAAATTATTAGTAGAGCTCAAATAGAGCGTTTACCCACCATTAACCGTAGTTTACAGGATTTTACCCGTTTAACTCCTTCTGCTAATGGTTTAAGTTTTGGAGGCATGAATAGTTCTTATAATAACATTACAGTTGATGGTGCTAACTTTAATAATGCATTTGGTCTTTCTTCAGTTTTAGGAGGTCAAACCAATTCTCAACCCATTAGTTTAGACGCTATAGAGCAAATTCAAGTAAATATTTCCCCTTATGATGTTCGCCAAGGTGGATTTGCCGGTGCCGGTGTAAACACAGTTACCCGTAGTGGTACCAATCAAGTAAAGGGTTCTGTATATACTTATATAAGAACGCCCGGGTTACAAGGTTATAATGTAAGAACCAACACTGTTCCACGCCCCAGTTACACTTATAACTTACGTGGTGCATCTATTGGTGCTCCTATTATTGAAAATAAGTTATTCATTTTTGTAAGTGCGGAACAAGAAAGAATTAGCCAACCTGCCACTACTTTTGTTGCAGCAAAACCCGGACAAGCACCAATTCCCGGTGTAGTATCTCAGGCAATAGCTGACACATTAGATGCTTTAAAGAATTTCTTAATTCAAAAATATAACTACAATCCGGGTAATTATCAAAACTATAACTACAATACCTATAGCGACAAATTAACGGCGCGCTTAGACTGGAACGTAGGTAAAAACAGCACTTTCACATTAAAATATAATTATTTAAAATCGTATCGCGATATTTCTGCCAGTAATAGTGGTGCTCCTAATGGCAACCGCCAGCCTAGCAACACTGGTTTACCTTTTAGCGGAAGTGGTTACAGAATTAACAACAACTTTAATATTGTAATTGGTGAATTAAATACTCGTTTCAGTAATAGGGTTTCTAACAAATTACAAATAGGTTATACCGCTTTAAGAGATTTTAGAAGTAGTCTTTCAGGAGCTGATTTTCCTTTAGTAGATATATTAAATGGTTTAGGACAGAGTTATACAGCCTTTGGATATGAACCCTTTACATATAACAACAAGCTGAATACTAATGTGTTTCAATTTTCAGATATTGTTACTGTATATAAAGGCAATCATGAAATTACTTTGGGTACTCAGAATTATATTAAGCGCTTTAAAAATGGATTTTCACCAAATTATGCAGGTGCATACCAGTTTAATACCTTAACAGATTTTTACAATAGTGCTATGAATGGTGCACCCACTGCAAAAAATTATACTTTATCATATGCTTTAAATAAAGATGGTTCTTTCCCTTTTGCACAAGTAGGCTCAAATGAATTAGGTTTTTTTGCTCAGGATAAGTGGCGTGCAAAAGATAACTTAACCATTACATACGGTTTAAGATTTGATTTACCCATTTTTACCAATAGTTTTACAGCCAATCCTTATGCATCTAATTTGCAATTTAGAGATGGAAAAACTTATGATGTAGGCCATAAACCAGATAATAATTTATTGATTTCACCAAGATTAGGTGTTAACTGGGACGTATTTCATGACCACAAAACACAGGTTCGTGGTGGCATTGGTTTATTTGCCGGTCCTCCTCCATTTGTGTGGATTAGTAATCAGGCTAGTAATAATGGTGTTTTATTTGGTTCATTTTTTCAACAAACTAAAAATCCTGCTACCGGCCTACCTTGGGTGTTTAGTCCTAATATTAATGCATATAGACCTTCTGCAACATCACCTAACACTTCTTACAACTTAGTATTTACCGACCCTAAATTTAAATACCCACAGGTAATGAAGTTAAGTGGAGCAGTTGACCAAAAATTACCCGGAAATATTGTAGCTACAATAGAAGTAACCTACTCTAAAGATGTTAATGCAGTTTATTTCCAAAATGTAAATTTACCTTCAACCGGTACGCCTTTGGTTGGACCCGATAATAGACTACGCTATTCTTCACCTCAAATATGGTCTGGTGCAGGTGGTGCAACAGTAACCAATCCTAATATTAGCAGTGCCATATTAATGGCCAATACCAATAAGGGATATGCTTATACAGCTACTGCACAGTTTCAACGCTCGGTTAACAACTTAACCACTAGCATTGCTTACACTTATAGCCAAGCTAAAAATGTAAATGATGGTGGATCCATTGCTCAAAGCATGTGGAGAGATAGGCCTGCACATGGTGATTTAAACTCTGACGAGTTGGGTTATGCAGGTTATTACCAACCTCACCGCGTAATTGGTTATGCCCAATATCGTTTTGAATATGGTAAACATTACGCCACTTCAGTTGGATTGGTGTTTGAAGCAGCTACTGCAGGTGTAGGTTCCTACACTTATCAGGGCGATTTGGTAAATGCAAAGACTGGTGGTAATAGCTCATTAATTTATATTCCAAAAACGCAATCAGATATAGTTTTAGTGCCTGTAAATACCGGTGGTGGTATTATTACCGATACCCGCACGCCAGATATTATCTGGAACCAATTAAATAACTTTATTCAGCAAGATCCTTACATGAGCAAACATAGAGGTCAGTATGCAGAAAGAAATGCAGTTGTATTGCCTTGGTATAAACACGTTGATTTAAATGTTACGCAAGATTTTTATGTTAAATCCGGTAAAACCAAACATACCATTCGTTTAACTTTTGACCTGATTAATGTTGGTAACTTTTTAAATCCAAACTGGGGCATAGCCAAAACTTTCAACAATACTTCATTCTTGAAGTTTGAAGGTATTGCACAGTCTGGCGTTAACGCAGGCAAACCTATGTTCTCATTCTTATACCAAGATCCTAAAAACCAAATACCTTTAGTAAATAGTTTTCAGGATAATACCAGTATTTTCTCTCGTTGGCAAGGACAAATTGGTGTACGTTATTTATTTAATTAAACTACATTTACCAAAAATAAAAAACCTGTTAGTAACCACTGCTAACAGGTTTTTTTATGCTAAAATTAAAATTTACTTTCCCCAACCCCATTGTAAAAATAATTGCATGGCTATTGTCCAAGTAGCTATATCGTGCTTCCCATCTTCCAGTAACAAATAATGAATATGCGTATCATCATAACCTTTAGCTTTTAGTGCCGTCATTAAATCAAGGGTATCATCAATACTATCAATTATACCATTGCTATTACGGTCGGCCTTTTCATCTAAACTTCCACATTGCAAAAAAAACTGTAACCACGGGTAAAATGAACCATATCTTAATTGCAGGTGCATAAGTCTATCTGTTTCATTATTGTATCCGTTTTCATATGATTTTCTTCGCCACCAAAGACTTCCGCTAAAAACGCCCACTTTGGCAAATTCACTGGCATGGTTCCAAACAATATCTAATGCACTTAATCCACCTAAAGAAAATCCGGCAAAGGCTTTTTCTTTAAATGAAGGTGCCTGAAATTGTTTTCGAATAAAAGGCAACAATTCATCAAAAATAAATTTGTTGTAGAGTCCTGCTTTATCACCTCTCCCCAAATAATCGGCACTGTAAGCTACGCCATATTCACGCTTTCTTTCTTCGCCGCAATAAATACCTACACATAAAACAGGCAATAAATTATTATTAGAATAAAGTTTTGTGAGTATTGCTTGTAAGGGCATTTTAACCAAATCCTGCCCATCATTAATGAGCAATAAACTAACTTCTTCTAAAGTATGAAATTGTGGAGGCAAATAAAAATCAACTACTACAGTTCGCTCTAAATAAACTGAATCAATAGTACTTTGATTAATTTGTACATCTGTATGTATAGGCATAGTATTTATTGTCATATCATCAAAAATAAAGTATCTATCCATGGTTTCCCAATTTTCTAATAAGTGCCCACGCCTCAAAATTTAAATAGTATCTGTATGTATAAACCCATTTTTTTATGTTTTATACCTGAATCAAAAAATAAATTATGTACACATAGCAGCTGTATAC
>JAGWPI010000002.1 GCA_028877005.1 Bacteroidota bacterium
AAAATTCAATTTAAGTTTAATGTACGTTTATGGAAACAAATGATGGTATATGCAATGCCGCTAGTAATTGCAGGTATGGGTGGTATGATTAATGAAACTTTTGATAGATTAATGCTCCGCTGGTGGCTGCCCGGTTCTGAAACCTTTAGAGAAGAGCAAGTGGGTATTTATAATGCATGCTATAAATTATCTATATTAATAACCCTTTTCATTCAAGCTTTTAGGATGGGAGCTGAACCCTTTTTTTTTAAACAGGCCGAAAGCGAAAACCCGCAAAAAGTATATGCAAGAGTAATGAAGTTTTTTGTGATTATTATTTCAGTAATGTTTTTGGTGGTTGCACTTTACTTGCCTGTATGGAAGCATTTTATTGGGCCTAAATATTGGGCAGGATTAAAAGTAGTGCCTATTTTATTATTTGCCAATATGTTTTTGGGCATTTATTATAACCTTAGTATTTGGTACAAAGTTACCAATAAAACCATGGCCGGTGCTTGGATAACATTAGCAGGTGCAGCCATTACTATTATAATTAATTACATTTTTATTCCGCATTTTAGTTTTATGGCCTGTGCTTGGGCAACATTTATTTGTTATGGTAGTATGATGGTTATTAGCTATTTATGGGGGCAAAAACAATACCGCATACCTTATGCGTGGAAAAAATTAATAGCATATATGGTTATTTCAGTTCTGCTTTTTTTTGTACACAAAACCATGACCGCTTATATTACCCAAGGATTGTTGAATTATTTATTAGCTACAGCCTTATTGGCTGCATTTGTAATTTTTGTGTTTCGAATAGAACGTAAAGAAATGCAAAAATTACCCTTTATTGGTAAATGGATAGCATAAGTACAATTGTCATTGACCATCACAGAGGCAATTCTTATATCTTTGTTGCTTTAAAAGCATTTAAGTGAAAACTAAACAAGTAATTATTTTAATAGCTGCCATCATTCTGGCAGATCAGGCTTTGAAGTTTTACATAAAATTACATTACTATGCCGGCGAAGAGCACAACATTATTGGCAATTGGTTTAGGTTGCATTTTGTTGAAAATGAAGGGATGGCTTGGGGTTGGAAATTTGGTGGCGGATTTGGTAAAATTATTTTAACCTTATTTAGGCTGGTGGCTGTAATTTGGGGTACTTTTTTACTGCGCGATTTTATTAAGAAACAATATCATCCGGGCTTTATTGTTTGTGCGGCCTTAATTTATGCCGGTGCATTGGGTAATTTAATTGATAGTATGTTCTACGGACTTATATTCGATAATAGTGATGTGTTTTCTCAAAATGTTTCTAAATTAGTACCTTTTGGTACCGGATACGCACATTTTTTACATGGTAGGGTAGTAGATATGTTGTATTTTCCTTTAATAGATTCTTATTATCCCAAATGGTTTCCCGTATGGGGTGGTGAAAGATTTGAATTTTTTGAACCCGTATTTAATATTGCTGATGCATCTATTTCTGTAGGGGTAATTATTTTGTTGCTTTTTCAAAATAAATTTTTCACTAAAAAGCAACATGGTAATCATCCACATGAAACTGCTGCCAAAGAAGTTAAAACTTCATAAGGTACTTTTATACCCTAATGAATACAGAAATGGTTAGGTTTATTGTTAGCCTATTTACCCGCATACATGGCTATAGTTGTTGCTTATATATATATAGCTAAAAATAAAAGCCTTCAATATAATAATGTGCTTCTTAACACGTGTCCATCTATAACTATGTTCTAAAAATCAGTGTTATCTTTCGTTGAAATAAATGGTAAAAGACATAACTATTTCTTCTTACAATAAAGTACTATTTCTTTTTTGATATTAGCTCCATGTAAATGTACAACTTAATTTACCTGCCACTTGGTAATGGTTGAGTTATAGGGTAGCACAGTAGTACTGCCCGGAACTTCTATAGCAATTAAACCAATACCTTCGGCATAATAAAAATAAGAAGTTTGAGCTGTAGCATATGAAATGGTAGGCGGTACCATGGCCTGAATATCTAATTGCACTTTAATAACATTGGTAAAACTGTTGCCATTATAATTGGCCGTTAATCCGCTTCCTAAAAGGGTAAAGTGGTATTTTACTTTAATGGGTTGATTGGCAACGATGGCAGTTACAATCGGTGAATCCCAAGAAGTTCCTGCCGCAACGCCGGCTTTTAAAAAGGCATATTCTACAGGCCCTGATGAGCTATCGGGATAAATGAGCCCATAAGTATAATAAGTATTACCGCTTCTTCTATATAGTGAAGTATCGCCCAAGCGGTCTGTAAAAACGGCATAAGATTGTCCGGTATTGGTAACCGTGGCTACAATAGGAAGTACACGGGTAGTAATGGTATCATTTAACTGACTGTCGCTATATGTCCAATAACTTCCAACAGTAGTGGGGAAGTAGTTACCTATTACCGAAGTGTTATAAGGTATGGTAAACTGGCAAACCGAGCTGCCAAAAGTAACGGTAAAATTAGCATCAACAGGTAAAATAGGTTTGCCATATCCCTTTAGCTTAATGGTTTGTGTTCCGGTTGATAGAATAATGGAAGAATCGTAAAACCAAAAGCCATTTACTGTATCCGTAAAAATATAATATTTGCCCGGTGAAATTATATTGGCAGTAACCACAATGTAATTGCTATCTGTTAATACGCTATCTACCATATATGTGCCATTTACATATACGTTTTGGCAATTGCCGGCAGTGTCTTGCAGTGAGCCAATAGCTGTACCGCTGTATCCCTTTCCGGTTTCAAAACTATACTCTTTGGTACATGCCATAAAAATGAAGAGTATAGATATAAATGCCATGCTATATTTCAGTAGTGCCTTCATGCGGTAAAATTAATGGTAAAGATTAATGTATTGATAGTATTTATACTAATAACGCTGTTTGGTTGGTAAAATTTTTGTGGTGTAATAATGCATCTATATTAGTTAAAGTAATATGGGTAATTTCTTCTAATGCTTCTTTAGTAAAGAATGCCTGATGTGCAGTTACCAATACATTGGGAAATGCCATTAAGCGTTGTAGCGTATCATCTGCAATAATATTTTCCGAAAGATCTTTAAAAAATATTTGTTCTTCCTGCTCATATACATCAATACCTAAATATCCCAACTTTTGTGATTTTAAGGCCTCAATTACGGCATGCGTATCAATTAAACCGCCGCGACTGGTATTAATTAACATAACACCTTTTTTCATGGTTTGTAAAGTGCTTGCGTTAATTAAATGGTGTGTTTGCGGTGTAAGTGGGCAATGCAATGAAATAATATCTGCCTGTTCTAATACTTGTTCCAAAGGTAAATATGTAATGCCCGATTTAGTAAGTTGTGGATTTATTTGCACATCATAAGCAATAACCCTGCAGCCCATACCCGCCATAATGGTGCAAAATGCAGCTCCTATATGTCCGGTGCCAATTACGCCCACAGTTTTTCCTTTTAGTGTAAACCCCAATAGGCCATTTAATGAAAAGTTTTGTTCACGCACTCTATTATAGGCTTTATGCGTTTTCCTGTTTAAAGTAAGTATCATGGCCAGTGCATGTTCGGCAACCGCTTCGGGTGAGTAGGCCGGTACTCTGCATACGCTTATTTGATGCGCTTTTGCTGCTTCAATATCCACATTGTTAAATCCGGCACAACGCAACGCAATTACTTTTACGCCCTTTTGCGCCAATACTTCAATAACGGCTGCCGTTACTTTATCGTTTACAAAAACACAAATTGCATCAGTAGGTTCTACAGCTTGTACAATATGTGGGCCTAAATGTGTTTCAAAAAATGTATATTCAAAACCATAGGCTGCATTACCTTTTATAAAAAAATCTCTATCATAAGGTTGTGTAGAAAAAAAAGTAATTTTCATGCAAATGGCTTTATGGTGTATGTATGAATGGGCGGTTGTTCATTCTTTGCATAAAGATAATATAAGCATCTTTGGCAATAGGGTAATGTGGAAAAACAGTGTGGCTTTTTATCCTCTTTTCCCATAATTCAAAACAAAGTGCCTTGCGTAC
>JAGWPI010000233.1 GCA_028877005.1 Bacteroidota bacterium
ATTTTTGGCTTTAATAAAGTATCCGGAAGCCATTTTACCATCAGCAGTAGCATATTGGATTGTTTTACCCATGGCTTTAAAATCTTTTAAAATAATGGGGTTAGGATGCAATTTTCCAAACCCGGGTTTAGAAGCATCTAATTCAATTAATTGCCTTGTTTCTGCATTAAAGCAACTAATGTAACATTCAGGTGTTAATGGGTATGGTTCTTTCTGTTTAAAAGTAGCACTTAATAAAATGGCAGTTAATAATGCACCTCCTACAACAAACATAAGTTTTTTCATAAAAGCAGTTTTTAGTTAAGAAATTCTTTGCATGTTTTGATAAAAAATATAAAAAATTAGCTATTGTCTTTCAGCATTCTAACACAAATTACAATGAACTGTTTAAATTTTCTATAGCTATTTTTTAGAGAGAAAAAATTGACGTAGGTTTGTGCGACCTCCAAGAGTAACTTATTTCAACTATTTTCAATTCTCTTAAGGTCTGTTGGTTCCAAAAAAGATAAACTTTTTACAAGTTATAAAATATACATATGCCTTAGCATTTATTATATTTTTATAGAATACTTTAGTGTAAATGAATATTTAAAACAACATCCAGTTTATGGCCAAATATATATTTGTTACCGGAGGTGTAACAAGCAGTTTAGGAAAAGGAATTATTGCTGCAAGTCTTGCAAAATTGTTGCAAGCACGCGGTTTTAGTGTTACTATTCAAAAGTTTGATCCCTACATTAATGTTGATCCTGGAACATTAAATCCTTACGAACATGGAGAATGCTTTGTTACCGAAGACGGTGCTGAAACAGATTTAGACTTAGGCCATTATGAACGATTTTTAAATATATTCACCTCACAGGCCAACAATGTAACAACCGGTCGAATTTATCAAACCGTAATTAATAAAGAAAGAGCCGGTGATTTTTTGGGAAAAACCGTGCAAGTAGTGCCCCATATAACAGATGAAATTAAACGCAGAATGTTGTTATTAGGAAAAGATGGCAAATTTGATATTGTAATTACTGAAATTGGTGGAACTGTAGGCGATATTGAAAGTCTGCCCTTTATTGAAACCGTGCGGCAAATACAATGGGAATTACCTGAGGAAGATGTTGTAGTAGTTCATTTAACTTTAATTCCCTACTTAAAAGCTGCTAAAGAACTGAAAACAAAACCTACACAACATAGCGTGAAAATGCTTAGTGAAACAGGCGTTCATCCAGACATTATAGTTTGCAGAACGGAAGAATCTCTGAATGATGATATAAAAAGGAAAATTGCATTATTCTGTAATGTAAAAAAAGAAGCTGTAATTGAGGCAATGGATGCAGCTTCTATTTATGAAGTACCTCTTTTAATGCAAAGTGAGGAATTAGATGTGATTTGCATGAACAAATTAAAAATAACTTCTAAACAAGAGCCAAAGCTAGAGGAGTGGATTTCATATATAGATAAAATAAAATATCCAAAAGGTAAAGTAACCATTGGCTTAATTGGTAAATACATTGAATTGCAAGATGCCTACAAATCAATATTAGAAAGTTTTATTCATGCGGGAGCCATTAATGAAGTAAAAGTTCAAGTAGTAAATGTACACAGCGAACATATTACCAAAGAAAATGTGGCTGAAAAATTGGAAGGATTAGACGGCTTATTGGTTGCACCCGGTTTTGGGAATAGGGGTATTGATGGTAAAATATTTGCTGTACAATATGCTCGTGAAAATAAATTACCATTCTTTGGTATATGTTTAGGCATGCAAATGGCTGTAATTGAATTTGCAAGAAATGTTTTGAATTTAAAACAAGCTCATTCTTTAGAAATGGATGCCAATACGCCAGACCCCGTAATTAACTTGATGGAAGAACAAAAACAAATTACCCTAAAAGGTGGCACCATGCGGTTAGGAGCCTATCCTTGTACAATAAAAGAAAATACTTTGGCTTTTAATATTTATCAACAATATACCATTAGTGAAAGACATAGACATAGATATGAATTTAATAACGCATATAAAAATTTGTTTGAGCAAAATGGTATGATTGCTAGTGGCATCAATCCGGAATCAGGTTTAGTTGAAATAATTGAGATTCCTTCACATCCTTTTTTTATCGGTGTTCAATATCACCCAGAATTAAAAAGTACAGTTGAAAGGCCGGCACCTTTATTTGTTCATTTTGTAAAAGCAGTAAAAAAATTCCACGAAGCAAAAAAACAATTAAAACTAAATTCCTCTGCAGTACAAGATGCACTTATTTAGATTTTTAGAGACATTCTTTTGCAAACATTAGTTTTACATATTCGTGCATCTTTAATGATATTTTAAAATTACCTTTCATTGTAAAGAATATCTTTATTTATAAGAGATGCTTTTATATTATTTGCTCATTAAACAATAGGAATATGAAAACATATTTATTTTGTCTGTTTTTGGTAATTACAGTGCAACTGAATGCTCAACCTCCAAATGGAATTCACTGGAATAAAACGGGTGATGCTATTTTTACTTTACAGGATAATAATATTATTATTACTCATTTTCCTGAGATGAAAAGTAGCATTTTTGTAAGTGCTGCTGAATTAACCCCTGTTGGACAGCAACAACCCTTACCTGTTCGCAATTTCTTTTTTAGCAATGATAATAAAAAAATATTAATATATACTCATTCAAAAAAAGTTTGGCGTTATGATACTCGTGGTGATTATTGGGTATTAAATCTTACTACAAAAAAGCTAACGCAAATTGGTAAAAATAAACCGGCATCATCACTCATGTTTGCTAAATTTTCTCCAGATGGTAATAAAGTAGCTTATGTAAGTCAACATAATATTTATGTTGAAGATATCCTTACAAATTCTATAAAAGCGCTTACCACAGATGGTAACCAGTTTTTAATTAACGGTACGTTTGATTGGGCGTATGAAGAAGAGTTTTTTTGTAGAGATGGCTTTAGATGGAGTAAAGATGGCAGTAAAATTGCTTATTGGCAAATTAATGCAAAAAATACGCCTACTTATTTAATGATTAATAATACCGATTCTAGCTATCCTTTTGTAACGCCTGTTGAGTATCCTATTGCTGGCATTAACCCTTCGCCATTTAAAATAGGCGTGGTTGATGTTGAGTCAAGTAAAACAAAGTGGATGCAAATACCCACTGATCCTGTTTTACAATCTTATGTTCCTAGAATGGAATGGGCTGATAATAATGAGGAATTAATTGTACAACACCTTAATAGAAAACAAAACGTTTCCGACATTTTACTTTGTAATGTAAAAACAGGTAATTCCTCCGTTATTTACCATGAAACAGATAGTGCATGGATAGATATTTTAGCTTTGTGGGATGAAGATTATTCATATGGAGGATGGGACTGGCTAAACAACGGTAAAGCCTTTCTGTGGGCTAGTGAAAAAGATGGTTGGCGCCATCTATACAGCATTTCAAGAGATGGAAAATCTGAATTAAAAATTACACATGGTAATTTTGATGTAATGGGTATCAGTGCTATCGATCAAAAAAATGGATACATTTATTTTCTTGCTTCTCCTTTTAATGCTACTCAAAAATATTTATACAGAACTAAATTAGACGGAACGGGAAATGCTGAACGGCTCACACCGGAAAATCAAAACGGATTTAATGAGTATGCCGTTTCACCTACGGCTTTATTTGCTGAACATATATTTTCTAACCATTATACTCCCTATGTTCGCGAATGGATTTCCTTGCCTAACCACCAAGGCATAGATGGTAATTTAGTAAACGAGGCAGTGGCAAAAGCTAACCCTGCTTCCTCTAATGTTCAATTTTTTACCATAAAAAATCGTGATGGTATTGCAATGGATGGCTGGGAGGTAATGCCTGAGCATTTTGATTCTACAAAAAAATATCCAGTAGTATTTTATGTATATACTGAGCCTTGGGGGCAAAATGTAAAAGATGAATTCGGAACTGCTTATAATTTTTTGTATAATGGTGATATGGCAAAAGATGGTTATATCTATATTTCAATTGACAATAGAGGTACCCCCGTGCCAAAAGGACGCGAATGGCGGAAATGTATTTATAAAAAAATTGGTCGTTTAAACATTAATGATCAGGCCGATGCTGCCAAACAAATTTTACAATTGCCATATGTAGATACTAACCGAATAGCCGTTTGGGGTTGGAGCGGAGGGGGGTCTGCTACCCAAAATTTAATGTTTCAATATCCTAATATTTATAAAACAGGCATTGCCATTGCCGGCGTAGCCAGCCAATTTACTTATGATAATATTTATCAAGAAAGATATATGGGGCTTCCGCAAGAAGATAGTGCCGATTTTAAAGCCGGCTCACCTATAACTTATGCAAAAAATTTACAAGGTCATCTATTACTTATACATGGCACTGGCGATGATAATGTGCATTACAAGAATATGGAATTACTTGTAAATGAATTGATAAAAGATGGTAAACAATTTGATATGATGAGTTATCCTAACAGAACCCATAGTATTTCTGAGGGTGCTGGAACACGTGATCATCTAATGCATTTATACACCCGCTATTTGCAACAATATTGTCCGCCCGGGCCCAAATAACCAGTTTTGCCCTTTTTTATGCTGCAACTTAGCTGTTGATGAGCCTTCATTTCTTTCAATAATTGCACTATGTATGAATATTTAGGGATTGTCCTTAACGCATTCAGTTGTCAATCCCTACCTTTGCCGCTCAATATTTTTTCAATATGAATTTTGACAAGAATACAATTATTGGATTTGGTTTATTAGCAATTTTATTTTTTGGTTTTTTTTGGTATAATAACCAGTCTCAACAAGAAATGTTGAAACAACAAAAACAAGTACAAGATTCAATTGCCAGGGTAAATGCCATAAGGCAAACCCAGAATCCGGAAACTATTGTAAAAGATTCATTGCGGCAGGATTCACTCATAAAATTATCAACTGCCGGAAATTTTGTTCATGCAGCTATAGGTTCAGAAGCATTAGATACTGTTGAGAATAGTGTTATGAAAATTATTTTCTCCAATAAAGGAGGAAGAATACAATCTGTTATCCTAAAAAATTATAAATCTTACAATGGGCATTTGGTAACACTTGGTACTGCTGAAGATACATTGGGTTATAACATAAATACCGGTAACAATAGTGCAGCTAATACCAATAATTTATATTTCACAGCTTCTCCCATAACCAAAAATCCCGATGGTTCTCAAACAATACAATACACTTTATCCGATGCGTCAGGGCAAAGTATTGTACACCATTTTTTAATTGAGCCTAACAATTACATGGTTAATTGGAATATTACTATGCAAGGCGCTAACAGACTTTTAACCGGAAATGAGATGAACTTTTTATGGGTTGATCATGCACAACAAATGGAACGTTCTGCTCATTATGAAAGAATTACTAGTAACCTTTGTTTTTATGAAGGAGATAATTTTGATTATATCTCATCTAAAGAAAGTCATCAGTTTGAAAAACCTGTAAGTTGGTTTTCTAATGTACAACAGTTTTTTAATGTAACATTGGTGGCAAAAAATAATTTTAATGGGGGAGAAGTAAAATGGAAAAGAGAAACAGATGATTCATCAAAAACCTTATTTAAAAGTACAGCTAACCTACATATAAAAGTTTCTAATGATGCTTCTGTAACCATTCCCATGCAATTATATTATGGCCCTAATGCATATACTATTCTGAAAAAAGAAGCAAAGGGCATGGATCAGATTGTTAACTTAGGAAGGAGCTTATATGCTTTTGTTAGGCCTATTAACCTATATGTTATTATGCCGGTATTTAATTTCTTTGCCGGTTTTATTACCAATTATGGTTGGGTTATTTTCTTATTAACCTTGTTTATTCGTTTAATAACTTCTCCACTTACTTATAGCAGTTATTTAAGTGGTGCTAAGATGAAGGTGTTAAAACCTGAACTAGATGCTTTGAAACAAAAATTTGGTTCTGATCAGCAAGGATTTGCAATGGAACAAATGAAATTGTATAGAGAGGCTGGTGTAAATCCGTTAGGCGGGTGTATACCTGCTGTATTGCAAATTCCCATATTCTTTGCATTATATAGCTTCTTCAATTCAAATATTGCATTACGTGGTCAACCCTTCTTATGGAGTAAAGATTTATCTTCATATGATGTAATTGCCAGGTTACCCTTTAGTTTGCCATTTAATTTTGGTGATCATATTAGCTTATTTACCATTACAGCTGTTATAACCAGCTTTTTTATTTCTATTTACAATATGGCATCTACGCCTACTCAAGATAATCCTGCGTTAAAATATATGCCATATATTTTTCCATTTATGATGTTGTTCTTCTTTAATGGAATGCCTTCTGCATTAACTTGGTATTACACCGTTTCTAATACAGTTACTTTAATTTTGCAATTAATTATTCAAAAGAAAATTATTGACCACGATAAAATCTTAGCAAAAATTGACCAAAAACGTAAATCACCAAAAGCTAAAACTAAAAGCAAATGGCAAGAACGTTATGAACAGATGATGGAATCACAAAAAAAAGTACAGGACTTAAAAGAACGAACACAAAAGAAAAAATAATTATATAGTATTTATTGCTTAAAAGACTGTGGTTTTAAAACACAGTCTTTTTTAGTGCTACGCATTTAATTTAAATTATTGTACGTTGATGAAATTCTGGCAAAGTTGATGTAAAGCAATAATGTTTTAACAAGCCCTTTTATTAATCATGCCTATTCATTTGTATATTAGCTGAAACATAAACGGATTGGTATATGTACATATTTGTTTAAATTTAAAAATATGAAACTCTTTTTATTAGCTTTAATTTTTCCGTGTACTTGTGTTTTTGCGCAACAAAGAACAGTAGCCGAGTGTACCTTGTATTTTCAAAATGTACTAGATGCTAATCAAACCTCTGATGTTAATGCAACTACTAATGAAGTAGTACATAAAACAATTTTTATTAAGGGGAATAATAGCAGGGTCAACGTAGTAAGTCCTTCTTATCAAATCTCCACTATTATTGATCAGTCAACTGGTAAAGTTGTGGTGCTTAGAAGTTTTGGTAACAATAAGTATATGACTGTTTTAACGAAAGCACAGTGGATAAATGCTAATAAAAAATTTGATGGGATGCAACTGATTCCATTAAATGAGACCAAAAATATATTAGGTTACAATTGTAAAAAGGCGCAATTATTTCTGAAAGATAGTTCCGTTTATACAGTATTCTATGCCACAGCTATTACACCATCAGTTAAAGATTTTGAATATGAATTTAAAGATGTACCCGGTTTTGTATTAGAGTATGAGGCAATAGATCATAATAAAAAAAATAAGATACATTTCGTAGCTACAAAAATTAGTTTTGATCCGGTTTTGCTTTCAGAGTTTGAATTACCCACCAAAGGATATAGAATAATTAATTACTAATTATTAATTGGCTGTAGGGGAAGGTGTTTTAAATTTAGGTACATGCACTTTAAATTTATAAGGGAAAACATAAGTGGTGTTTCCATTTTTATATTGCATTATTGAATTTACCTCTGTACCTGAAGGGAAATTCTGCATTTTTAGAATATGCGTTCCATTATATTCTAAACCCGCTTTAATTAAAGATATTGAAAAAGTTTTATGACTATAATGACTTAAATTTTTAAGAGAATATTTGCTGTTGTTCTTCGATTCGTCAGTAGTGCCACTGCTAAATGTAAAAGCAGCAATAGCACATTTTGTAAAAACTACAAAAAGTGTTAAAAAAGCTAATTTTGATATGAATCGGTTGTTAAACACAGATACAAAAGTATACTTTTTTTACAATTTTTAACAAATTTCTTTTCATTAATTCAATGTTAACAAATTTCTTCTCCAAAATAATGCCAAAATTGTAAAATTTTTACTGTACATTAGATAAACGTTACATCTATGAGAGAACCATCATACAACGACGAAGATAGAGATTCATTTAGGGAGTTACTGCAACAGTACCAGAATCTAAAAACGGGGCGAAGTCATTCATTTTTAGAAGAGGAGGCTTTTGAAAAAATAGTAGATTATTATGATGAGAGGGATGATTTAAACGAGGCCTTTAAGGCTGTAGAAACCGGCTTAGAATTATATCCTTATTCCTCCCATTTAATGATTAAGAAAGCTGATTTGTTAATTGCCCGTCGGAAATATGCACAGTCATTAGAATTATTAGAAAAAGCAGAATTGTTTGATAGTACAGATATTAATTTATATATCTTAAAAACAGATGCTTATTTGGCATTAGACCAGCAACCCAAAGCGGTAGAACTTTTAGAAACCGCCTTGCATTTATTTGAGGGTGAAGAAAGAATTGATTTATTATTTGAATTGGCAGATGTTTACGATGATTATGAGGAATTTGATAAAGTTTTTGACTGCTTACAACTAATTTTAGAGGATGATCCCAATAATGAAGAAGCCTTATACAAAATTTGTTTTTGGACCGATTTTACTGGCAGAAATGAAGAAAGCATCAAAATTCACCAAAAAATTATCGATAACTATCCCTATAATGAAATTGCTTGGTTTAATTTGGCTGCCGCTTTTCAAGGCTTAAAATTATATGAAAAAGCCATTGATGCCTATCAATATGCATTGGTAATTGATGACAAATTTGAATATGCATACCGCAATATGGGCGATGCCTATTTAAGACTACATAAGTACAAAGAAGCCATTGAAGCATTAGAAAAAGTATTAGAATTGGCCCGTCCGGAAGACGTAATTTATGAAGCTATTGGCCACTGCTATCACAAAATGGGTCACACTGCTCAAGCTCGGTTTAATTATAAAAAAGCTGTACACCTGAATGCCGAAGACAGTAAGTTGCATTTTAAAATAGCTACAACTTACATGCAAGAGGAGCAATGGAACAATGCTATTAAGCATTTAGAAAATGCATTACGTATACAAAGAAATGTGGCGGAATATAATTTGGCGATGGGTGAATGTAAATTGCACTTACAGTATTACAAAGAGGCACTATTTTATTTTGGCTATGTAGTAAAGCACAAACCAAAAAAAATAGCTGGATGGGAGGCACTAATACGTTGTTTATATTTGGCGGGTTATTATGAAGAAGCTTTTGGACAATGTGCCTTGGCTTTAAAGGCTACCGACCAAAAGCCATTATTTATTTTTTATCAGGCGGCTTGTGCTTTTGCTTTAACCAGAGGAAAAGAAGGGCTTTTATATTTGGAAAATGCCATGCAAAAAGCACCTCGGCAATTAAAAAAATTAATGGACTTAGCCCCCTCATTATTACAAAATAGTAAAGTAATTGATATAATTGCCAGACACAAGAAGGGTAAACGGTTTTAACGATTCTATACTGTAATTTCTATAATTAAAGCAATTCACTTATCTGAATTGCTTTAATTTTGCGCCCAATTAATAACAACCTCATGAATTTTAATTTAACACAAATTCCCGAACGAATGAAAAAGCCCCGTAATCATGGTATTACTATGGTAATGGATAAAGGGCTAAGTATGAACGAAGTGGAAAACTTTTTAAGTGTTGCCGGACCCCATGTAGACATTGTAAAGCTAGGTTTTGGTACATCTGCGGTAACGCCGAATTTAAAAGAAAAAATTAATTTATATCACCAATATAATATGCCTATTTACTTTGGAGGCACTTTGTTTGAAGCATTTTTAATTCGCAATCAAATAGATGATTACATTGCTATATGTAAAGAATATAACATTACCTACATGGAAGTAAGTGATGGCTCTATTACAATACCTCATGCCGAGAAATGTGGATATATAGAGAAATTAACTAAATATGGAACAGTTTTGAGTGAAGTAGGCAGTAAAGATGCCACTAATATTATGGCACCTTACAAATGGATAGAATTGATGCGAGCTGAATTAGAAGCTGGTGCTTCATATGTAATTGCAGAAGCTCGTGAAGCAGGGAATGTAGGTATTTATAGAGATAGTGGTGAAGTTAGACAAGGCTTAGTAGCAGAAATTTTAACCCAAATTCCCGAAGAAAAAATTTTATGGGAGGCACCCCAAAAAGCCCAACAATTATACTTTTTACAATTATTGGGTTGTAATGTAAATTTGGGTAATATAGCTCCTAATGAAGTAATTCCCTTAGAAGCCATGCGTATTGGGTTACGTGGTGATACTTTTGATTTATATAGAAACAAATAGTTTATTTTTAATTTTAAAGAAATATGTTGCGCATATTTGGTTTAATTGGGTATCCATTATCGCATTCTTTTTCAAAAAAATATTTTGATCAAAAATTTGCATCAGAACAAATTACTGATGCAAATTTTTTTCTGTACCCTATTCAAAAAATTGAAGAAGTTATAGATTTATATCATACAGTACCTAATTTACAAGGTTTAGCTATTACTATTCCATACAAAAAAAAAATTATTCCTTTCTTGCATGAATTAAGTCCGGCAGTAAAAAAAATGAATGCATGTAATTGTATTCGCATTCAAAATGGGCAATTTATTGGGTATAATACAGATGTAGTAGGGTTCAAAAATTCTTTTTTGCAAAAAAAAAGTAACCATCATAAAAAAGCATTAATACTGGGTACAGGTGGCGCTGCTGCTGCGGTTGCATATGTTTTAGAGGAATTAAATATTGCTTATTTATATGTTTCTAGAAACCCATCTAATGCGCTTCCAAGTATTTATTATGATGCAATAACAGAGCAGTTAATGCAAGAGTATACTATCATCATCAATACTACCCCGCTAGGTACCTTTCCTAATATACAAGCATATCCGCCAATACCTTATCATTACCTAAGTAAAGAGCATTATTTGTTTGATTTAATTTATAATCCTCTTGAAACAATCTTTCTACAAAAGGGAAGGGAATTTGGATGCATAACTCAAAATGGTTATGATATGTTGGTTATTCAAGCAGAGGAAAACTGGAAAATTTGGAATGCTTAACTGCCAAATTTTTCTAATGCTTTTGCGGGAATAGGGGCTAATTTTTTAAGCGCATAATTATAACACAACATGCCGGTTTTTGCTGTTGCAGACAAGGTTAAATCATTTCCCTCTTTTATAAAAATTTTATAGAATATATCAAAGCCCATGGCATCAACTCCTGCAATTGATACATCAATTTGAATTATGTTACCATAATGTAATTCTTTTTTAAACTCAATAGCTGCATCACGCATAATAAGCCCAACACCTTCTACATCTAACTCACTGTAGCCAATAGATTGCAGATAATCTGCTCTAGCTTCTTGCAGTAAAGCTAAAAAGCGATCATTACCTACATGGCCACCATAGTTCATATCTGTGATACGTATTTTCATTTCAGTAGAAAATGAAAAGGTATCGGGTAATTGTAATTTAATTCTTTCCATAAGCCTGACTTTCTAAAAAAGCAATCATTTTATCAAATGCCTTTTTTCGGTGACTAAATTTGTTTTTTTCAGTAATGTCCATTTCTGCAAAAGTATAATGACTTCCTATTGGTATAAACAACGGATCGTATCCAAAACCATGATTGCCTTTTGCGCTATATCCAATTGTACCTTCACAAATGCCTTCAAAATAATGTGTATGATGTTGCATAATTAAACAAATAACAGTTCTAAACCTAGCACTGCGTATTTGTTTATCAGCCAATTCTATCAACAACTTATCATTATTTTTTTGATAGTTTTGTTCAATACCGGCATATCTAGCACTTTTTACACCCGGTGCTCCATCCAAAATATCTACTTCTAAACCAGAATCTTCACTAAAACAGTCCTGATTTGTTAGCTCATAAATAGTTTGCGCTTTTTTATAGGCATTTTCTTCAAAAGTGTTATACGGTTCTTCAATATCAATATGTATACCTGCTTCATTTAAGCTAATAATTTGGTAGTTAGGGGGTAATATTTTTTGTATTTCTTCAACTTTATGTTGGTTATTGGTAGCAAATAATAAAGTTTGTTTCATGCAATCTTTTAATTTAAATTAAATAAGCTTTTTAAACTTAACCAAAGTTTTCTTTTTTCTTCTTTTGTTATAGTATCATTGCTCAAATATTGCTGTATAGGAGTAGCAGTAAGAAATTTGCATTGGTTAAAAGTTTGAATTTGGTAGGTCGGAATTACAAAAGGCAAATCAAGTGATTGCCAATTTGCTAAAAATATAATACAATATTTGGGTTGTAATGCTGCATGCAGTGTTTTAAAATCGTGGTTATTGTTGAACTGGTTTATAATAGCTACATCACCTATATTTAATTTGCAGGCTACTAGTATATTACTTAAAAATTGTAACCATTCTTCCCTAATAAAAGTGGCCGTCTCATCTCGCACCATTATAATTACCTTTTTTTTATTCTCACCTAAATAAGGTATTGAAGGTGCATGATTATTTGTATTGATTGTTTCTGCTTTTTGCTTAATTACATCTTCAGGTGATTTTGGTTGTTGGGTATTGTTATTTTCAATATTGTTCTGTAAATTATTTCTATTTGGTTGTTCAATTGCCACCAATGTATCTTTGTACATTAATGCAATGTAGTCTGCCGGTAGTTGTATTTCATTAAAGTGCATGGCTCATAAATTTTTTAAATAAACACTTGTTAGTTTTTTGTTTCTTTGCACCAAAAATATAAAGATATGATAAAGGCATCAGGCTTTCCTGTAACAAAAGTTGCAGAAAGCAGATTAAGTAATTTAAGTTTAGAAAATATCCCCTTTGGGAAATATTTCTCCGATCATATGTTCATCGCTACCTATAAAAATGGTGCTTGGCACGATCCGCAAATTATTCCATATCAACCTTTGCAAATGGAACCATCATTGGCTGCACTTCATTATGGTCAGGCAATATTTGAAGGTATAAAAGCCTATAAACATGCTTCGGGTGAAGCCTTTATTTTTAGGCCTTATGATAATTTTAAAAGGTTTAATCTTTCAGCTGAAAGAATGTGTATGCCCGAAGTGCCGGAATATATTTTTATTGATGGCATGCACCAGTTATTGGCATTAGATAAAAACTGGATTCCTGCAAAACTAGATCATGCGCTTTATATTCGTCCGGTCATGTTTTCAACCGATGTAACTTTAGGAGTAAAGCCCTCTGAAACTTATACGTTTGCCATACTATTAAGTCCTACGGGTCCTTATTATGCCAAGCCTATGAAGATTTTTGTAGAAGAAACTTATACAAGAGCTGCTAAGGGCGGTGTTGGATTTTCTAAAAATGCAGGAAATTATGGCGGTAGTATGATGGCTGCTAAAAAAGCAAATGAGTTAGGATATGATCAGGTATTATGGACTGATGCTGTTGAGCATAAATGGTTACAAGAAGTTGGCATGATGAATGTGGTATTTATTATTAATAATGTAGCTGTAACACCCTCTTTAGAAGAAGGTACTATACTTAATGGTGTAACCCGAAATAGTGTATTGGTTTTGTTAAAAGAAATGGGTATACCTGTTGAAGAAAGAAAAATTAATATTGATGAAGTAATTGCTGCCCATAAACAGGGCGTCCTTCAAGAAGTTTTTGGCACAGGTACAGCTGCCACAATTGCCTTAATTAAAGAATTACGCTATAAAAATGAACAAATGAATTTTGATACGGATAGTTGGAAGATAGCCCCGGCAGTTAGAGAAAAACTAAATCAAATAAGATATGGACAAATAGAAGATGTGCATGGTTGGTTGTTTAAAATCTAGTTTTTTTGCATATTAGAAAATGATTTTTCAATAAATTTTATCTTTTATTATTTTTCTTTTTGGAATTTACGGTAAGGGCTATTACCTTTGCCGTCCTAAAAATTAAACAAAGTAGAATGCCTACTATACAACAATTAGTTAGAAAAGGCCGCGAAATTATCAGGGCTAAAAGTAAGTCAAGAGCA
>JAGWPI010000234.1 GCA_028877005.1 Bacteroidota bacterium
TAGAACAGGTTTATATTATGGTTTAGAAGTTTTTGGCATTATGCGCGGTTATAATGGTATGTTAGAAGATGACATTGTACCCATGAATAGTAGAAGCGTAGCGAATATTATACAACGTGGGGGTACTATTTTAAAAACTGCCAGAAGTAAAGACTTTTTTGAAACTGAAGGGAGAAAAAGAGCCTATAACAATCTTAAAAAATATGGTATTGATGGCTTAGTCATTATTGGCGGAGATGGAAGTTTTAGAGGTGCACAACGTTTTGCCAATGAGTTTGATATTCCTTGTATAGGCATACCGGGCACCATTGATAAGGATATGGCCGGAACTGATTATACCATAGGTTTTGATACAGCCGTAAACACTGCCGTTGATGCCATTGATAAAATTAGAGATACAATGGATGCACATGACCGTTTGTTTATTGTGGAAGTTATGGGCCGCGATGCCGGATACATTGCTTTACATAGCGGCATTGCAACAGGTGCAGAAAATATTTTAATTCCTGAAACCAAAACAGATATTGAAGAGTTAATTCACTCTTTAACTGAAAAAGAAAAAAGAAAAAAACTGGTAAATTTAATTGTAGTAGCAGAAGGAGAAGAATTTGGCGGTGCTGAAGAAATTGCCAAAGTTATTAAAGAACGTGTACCAAATGCCGATACTCGAGTATGTATTCTAGGGCATATTCAACGTGGTGGTGCACCCAGTTGTCATGATCGATTGGTGGCAAGCCACATGGGCTATTATGCCGTAGAAAGTTTATTAATTGGAAGGCATAATGTAATGGTGGGTGTTATTAATAACAAAATTCACTATACACCTTTAGATATGGCTGTAAAAGAAAGGCAAGCCATTGGTCAGGAATGGATGAAAATTGTAAAAATTCTTGCATCTTAAATACTTAGCAAAGCAAACAAACCAACTATATGTCTAAAAACATTGAAAAGTACCTGTACAGCAACATGAACAAAGAAGCAGGTATTGAACACGCCTATCATAGAACCAAAATAGTAGCCACCGTTGGGCCTGCCTGTAATACCTATGATAAATTATTAGACCTTGTTAAAGCAGGTGTAAATATTTTTCGTCTAAATTTTTCGCATGGTACCCATGAAGATAAATTAGAAGTAATTCAATATATCAGAAAAATAAATGAAACCCAACCCTACAATATTGCCATTTTAGGTGATTTACAAGGACCTAAACTTCGTGTGGGTGAAATTGAAAACGGGGCATTGGAAATTAATCCGGGTGATATTCTCACTTTTACATCAAAAGAAAAAGTAGTAGGTACTAAAGAAAAAATATATGTTTCCTATCCTAACCTACACAATGATGTTGAAGTAGGCAATAAAATTTTAATTGATGATGGCAAATTAGAAGTTGTAGTAGATGCTATTACAGCCTCTGGAGATGTAAAAGTAAAAGTAACTTATGGTGGCATTTTACTTCCTAAAAAGGGGGTAAACTTGCCTGATACTAAAATTTCACTCCCATCAATGACAGAAAAAGATGTTGCAGATTTTGAATTTATTGTTGATAATGATTTAGATTGGATTGCTTTATCATTTGTTAGGAAAGCAGAGGATATAATTGACTTGAAAAGAAGGGTACTAGAAAAGAAAAGCAAAATTAAAGTAATGGCAAAAATTGAAATGCCTTCTGCTTTAGTAGACTTAAGAAATATCATTATTGAATCAGATGGCATTATGGTAGCTAGAGGCGATTTGGGAGTTGAATTACCTGTTGAAAAAGTACCTATGGCGCAACGCGATATTATACGCAAATGCATTCACAGAGCAAAACCTGTAATTGTGGCAACACAAATGATGGAAAGTATGATGGATAGAGTAAAACCCAATCGCAGTGAAATTACCGACGTAGCCAATGCCGTATTAGAAGGTGCAGATGCAGTAATGTTAAGCGGCGAAACAGCTACAGGTAATCATCCACAACTTGTAGTAGAAACAATGCGTAAAATTATTACTGAAGTAGAAAATACAGAATATCGTTATAATAGAGAAGAAGATTTAAAACCCCAACCTCACTCTCCCTCTTTTTTAAGTGATGCTGTTTGTTACAATGCTTGTAAAATGGCAGAAGATGTAAATGCACAGGCTTTAATAGGGATGACACAAAGCGGTTATACTGCTTTTATGCTAAGTAGCTATCGCCCCAGAGCCCCCTTATACATATTCACCAAAGAAAAAACATTAGTCAATCAGTTAAGTTTAAGCTGGGGTGTAAGGGCATTTCACTATGATGAAGAAGAAAGTTTAGATGATATTATTTTCGACCAAATTAATATTCTAAAACAGCGAGGTTTCATCAAATCTAATGATGTAGTAGTTAATACAGGAAGTACACCCATCGATAAACATTTACCAACCAATGTACTAAAAGTTACAAAAGTAGATTAATGATAAATGCCGCTCATTTTATCAAAAAAAGATTCTTCCTTTGAAGAATCTTTTTTATTTTCAGTCATCTTAATCAATAAACTGCCATGCGAAAAATTGTATTCATCTTTATTATTCTCCCAATAATTTCATTTGCACAAAATACCGACTCAGCTTGGATTGTGCAAAATTATACAAAAAAAGAAGTATATATACCTATGCGTGATGGAGTAAAATTGTTTACGTCCATTTATCTACCAAAGGATATTTCTTCACAACATCCCATTTTAATGACACGTACACCATACTCTTGTGCTCCTTATGGGGAAAAGGAATTTAGAAAGTTTTGGCGCAATCATTACAAAACTTATCTAAAAGAAAATTTTATAATGGTTATTCAAGATGTGAGAGGCCGATGGATGAGTGAAGGTGAATTTGTGAACATTCGCCCTTACATTCCCAATAAAAAAAACAAAACAGATGTAGATGAAGCATCAGATACTTATGATACTATTGATTGGTTAATTCACAATCTTAATCATAACAACGGCAATGTAGGTGTATTTGGAATTTCTTATCCAGGATTTTATACTGCTATGGCAGCACTAAGCAACCATCCTGCATTAAAAGCTGTTAGTCCGCAAGCACCGGTAACCGATTGGTTTATGGGAGATGACTTTCACCATAATGGTGCTTTTTTCGCCATGGATGCATTTGCTTTTTATTCTTCTTTCGGTAAACCTAGACCCCATCCCACTACCGTTGCCCCAAAGCCTTTTGATTACCCTATAAAAGATAATTATCGTTTTTATTTAACCACTGGTGCTTTACCTAATTTAACCCGTTTATTGGGAGATAGCGTAGCATTTTGGAATGATTTAATGAATCATCCTAATTATACATCATGGTGGCAAGAACGAAATGACAGAAATTTTATGCAAAATATTTTACCTACAACCGCTTCTCTTGTGGTTGGTGGTTTATTTGATGCAGAAGATTGTTTTGGCGCATGGAATTTATATAAAGCCATTGAAACAAAAGCAAAAAATAATAACAAATTAGTAATGGGGCCCTGGTATCATGGGCAATGGGCAAGTGGAGATGGCACTCATTTGGGCAATGTACAATTTGATAGTAATACTGCCGAATGGTATGCACAAAAGATTGAAATACCCTACTTTAATTACTATTTAAATAATACCGGAAATGTTGATGGTATTGCCGAGGCCAATATTTTTTTTAGCGGTAAAAATGAATGGCATCAGTTCAATGCTTGGCCACCTGCTAACATACAAATGCAACCTATTTATCTGGAAAAAAATGGTTCACTCTCTTTTATTGATAAAAACAATAAAGCAATATCATTTGATGAATATATCAGTGACCCCGCCAAACCCGTACCGTATACAGATGGCATTCACGAAAACAGAACCCGAGAATATATGGTAGATGATCAGCGAT
This sequence comes from Bacteroidota bacterium, assembly GCA_028877005.1. Lineage (GTDB taxonomy): Bacteria > Bacteroidota > Bacteroidia > Chitinophagales > Chitinophagaceae > Hydrotalea. Next base: position 3,865 of record JAGWPI010000234.1, read on the forward strand.
TTGCCGCTACCCGACCAGATGTTTTGGTATTTGAAACACCTCCTTTGGAACAAGATATTACATTGGCTGGCCCGCTTACAGCCCACTTAAAAGTAAGCATTTCGGGTTCAGATGCTGATTTTGTAGTAAAATTAATTGATGTATTTCCTGAAAACTTTAGTTACACCAATCATGATACATACCATATGGGTGGTTATGAAATGTTAGTTCGAGGCGAAATTATGCGTGGTCGTTATAGAATGAGTTTTGAAAAGCCGGAAGCATTTGTACCTAACGTACCTACCATTGTTCAATATACCTTACCCGATGTTGCACATACCTTTCAAAAAGGCCATAAAATAATGATTCAGATTCAAAGTTCTTGGTTTCCTTTGGTTGATCGCAACCCCCAACAATATATTGATATCTATCACGCCAAAAACAGCGACTTTAAAAAGGCAACCATTCGCATCTACCATCATGATTCCTATATTCAGTTACCTATTTTGCCTAACTTTAATTAAATGCAATCAATACCTACAAGTTTAAACAAACATACTTGTAACGTATTAAATTTTATTCAATTAATCACCAACATGAAAAAAATATTTTTAATTTTAATTTTCCTTCCTGCCAAATTTCTTTTTGCCCAAAGCAATGGGATACACATTATACCAGAACCGGTAAAAATTACTGTACAAAGCGGAAATTTTATCATCACTCCTAAAACTGTTATCATAGTAGGCGATTCTGGAGATATGCATGCAGCAAATTTTTTGAACCATTATCTAAATAAAAATTATCATTTTCAATTACCCATTAATACCAACCCTACAAATGGAAAAATAACTATTGCCACTAAAAAATTTATTAAAGCACCACAAAATGCTGAACATTATTCCTTTGTGTCTACACCTAACGGAGTTAGTATTTCCGGCAATAGTTATGTGGGTAGTTTTTATGGCGTACAAACACTTATTCAATTATTGCCGGTAAATTTTACAGATGGCCAACTACCTATAGCTGCTGTAAACATTGAGGATGAGCCACGTTTTGCCTATAGAGGTATGCATTTAGATGTTGGACGCCACTTTTTTTCAGTTGATTTTATAAAAGAGTATATTGATTTTATTGCATTATATAAAATGAATACCTTTCATTGGCATTTAACCGAAGATCAGGGTTGGCGCATTGAAATAAAAAAGTATCCAAAATTAACCACAATTGGCGCCTACCGAAATGGTACTATTATTGGTCATGCACCGGGCACAGGAAACGACAAGATAAAATATGGTGGCTATTATACCCAGAAACAAATTAAAGAAATTGTACAATATGCAGCCAACCGTTTTATTACCATTATTCCTGAAATTGAAATGCCCGGCCATGCTTCTGCAGCTATAGCTGCTTATCCCGAACTGAGTTGTTTTCCGGAAAAAAATACTCCAACACCACAAAATAAACAATTGTGGAGTGGAGATACTACCGGTAAACAAGTACAACAAAGCTGGGGTGTATTTGATGATGTTTTTTGCCCAAGTGAATATACATTTCATTTTATAGAAAATGTACTTGATGAAGTAATGCAATTATTTCCATCAAAATATATTCATATAGGTGGCGACGAATGCCCTAAAAACTATTGGAAAGCTTCTGCATTATGTCAGCAATTAATGAAAGAAAAAGGACTTAAAGATGAACATGAATTACAAAGCTATTTTATTCAACGAGTTGAAAAATATATTAATAGTAAGGGTAGGCAAATTATTGGCTGGGATGAAATATTAGAAGGCGGACTAGCACCTAATGCAACGGTAATGAGCTGGCGTGGAGAAAAAGGTGGTATTGAAGCAGCCCAACAAAAACACAATGTTATTATGACACCCGGTGCTTGGTGCTATTTTGATCATAGCCAAAATAAACCTGAAGACTCATTAACCATTGGTGGCTATACACCTGTTCAGAAAGTATATAGTTATGAACCCGTCCCAAAAGAATTAAATAAAAATGAAATTAAATTTATTTTAGGGGCACAAGGAAATGTTTGGACGGAATACATGGCTTATCCTACTAAAGTTGAATATATGATATTACCCAGAATGAGTGCACTTAGTGAAGTACTATGGAGTCCGGCTGAAAAAAAAGATTGGAAAAATTTTAAAAACAAATTAGAATTTGATACAAAACGTTATCAATTATGGCAAGTACACTTTAACGAAAATTGGCACCAAAACATTACCACAAATCGCTAAATAAACGCAAACGTTTGCTGCTAATTTCAAAAATTAATGAAAATATCGTACTTTTAACCAGCAAAAAAACGCAAAAAATTGTTATGCCAACTCCAACCAAATCACACAAACTCAACATTGATTTAATAGATAGTTTTGAAAAAATTACCGTAAAAATTTTTGACAGTTCTGATGATGGATCTTTTTTTGTTGCACAAAAAATTGCTGCATTAATAAAAGAAAAACAGGCCAAAAATGAAAATTGTGTATTAGGCTTAGCCACAGGTTCTACCCCTTTACGCTTATATACCCATTTGGTGAATTTACACAGAAATGAAGGTTTAAGTTTTAAGAATGTAATTACTTTTAATTTAGATGAATATTATCCAATAGAGCGAGATGCTCTACAAAGCTATTGGAATTACATGCATAGGCATCTATTCAATCATATTGATATTTTACCCGAAAATATTCACTTGCCTAATGGAGAGCTTTCTAAGGAAGAAGCTAAAAAGGCTTGTGAAACATATGAACAAATGATTGAAGCTGTTGGAGGCATTGATTTACAAATTTTAGGCATTGGCACCAACGGACATATAGGGTTTAATGAACCGGGTTCAAGTATTTTTTCAAAAACTAGATTGGTGTCATTAGATAACTCTACCCGTATTAATAATGCTTATGAATTTCAAAATATTTCTGAAGTGCCAAGAATGGCCATTACTATGGGCATAAGCACAATATTAAAAGCCAAAAAAATTCTCCTTATGGCATGGGGATTAAAAGCCCCCATTATTGCTAAAAGTGTAGAGGGTGCAGTAACTGAACAAATCCCTGCTAGTATTTTACAACAACATAATGATTGCACTTTTGTAATAGATGAAAGTGCAGCAGCAGAACTTACACGAATCAAATCTCCTTGGTTAACAGGCGAAGTGGAATGGACTGCTAAAATGATTAAACGAGCTGTTGTAAATATGGCATTGAAATTAAATAAACCCGTATTAAGCCTTACCACACACGATTATAATGAAAACGGCTTAAGCGATTTATTGGTAGAAAAAGGCGATGCCTATGATATAAATCTTCAGGTTTATTATATGCTTCGCGATAGTATTACAGGTTGGCCGGGCGGTAAGCCTGATACAGTTATCCCGAATCATCCGGAAAGAAGTACACCTTACCCCAAAACTTGTTTAATTTTTTCGCCACATCCTGATGATGATATCATTAGTATGGGAGGTACTTTTATGCGCCTTCACGATCAAGGGCATGATGTACATGTAGGTTACCAAGCTAGCGGAAACATTGCAGTAACAGATGAGTTTGTAACCCGATTTTTAGATTTTGCAGTGGGGTTTGAAGAACAATTTGGGATTGATAACAAGAAAAGTGAACAAATACTTTCAGAAGCCAAACGATTTTTAGCTTCAAAGAAAAAAAATGAAATTGATACACCCGAAATTAGAGCCATTAAAGGTTTAATAAGAAGATGTGAAGCACGTGCTACCTGCAGGTATGTTGGCATTGGTGATGCAAATGCTCATTTTATGAACTTGCCTTTTTATGAAACA